>NZ_JBHXNW010000029.1:909-7721 GCF_042717365.1 Streptomyces sp. NPDC058534 | reverse complement strand
TGCTCTCTCTGCCGGGGGCTCGGTTTATCGCCCCCCCCCCCTGGGCCGGCCCCCCCGCTTCGGGCCGGGGCCCCCTTCCCATGCGCGCACTCCTCGACGGCCCTGTCAGGCGTCGAGCACCTGCCCGGCCCGCCGGACTACCGGAGGCTGAACGGACCACGGGAAGTCGATCCACTCATCGGTCCGCCGCCACACGTACTCGCACTGGACGAGCGAGTGCGACTTCTCATAGATCACCGCGCTGCGGACCTCGGCGACGGTGTCGAGGCAGAAGTCCCGCACCAGCTTGAGCGTCTTGCCGGTGTCGGCGACGTCGTCGGTGATCAGGACCTTCTTGTCGGAGAAGTCGATGACGTTGGGGACGGGCGCGAGCATGACGGGCATGTCGAGCGTGGTCCCGACCCCCGTGTAGAACTCGACATTCACGAGATGGATGTTCTTGCAGTCGAGCGCGTACGCCAGCCCACCCGCCACGAAGACCCCACCGCGGGCGATGGAGAGCACTATGTCCGGCTCGTACCCGTCGTCGGCGACGGCCTGCGCGAGTTCCCGCACGGCGCCGCCGAACTGCTCGTAGGTCAGATTCTCCCGAACATCACTCATGCGCGCGTCCTGCTCATACCTGGGTTCATACCTGGGTCCGATGGAAGTTGAGGAAGGAGCGGGAGGCGGTCGGCCCCCGCTGCCCCTGGTAACGGGACCCGTACCGCTCGCTCCCGTAGGGGTGCTCGGCCGGCGACGTGAGCCGGAACATGCACAGCTGCCCGATCTTCATGCCCGGCCACAGCTTGATGGGCAGGGTCGCGAGATTGCTCAGCTCCAGCGTCACGTGCCCCGAGAACCCGGGGTCGATGAACCCGGCGGTGGAGTGCGTGACCAGCCCGAGCCGCCCGAGCGAACTCTTCCCCTCCAGCCGCGAGGCGAGATCATCGGGCAGCGAGACGACCTCGTACGTACTGGCCAGCACGAACTCGCCGGGATGCAGGATGAACGGCTCGTCGCCCTCCGGCTCCACGAGCCGGGTCAGATCCGCCTGCTCCACGGAGGGGTCGATGTGCGGGTACCGGTGGTTCTCGAACACCCGGAAATAGCGGTCGAGGCGCACGTCGATGCTCGACGGCTGCACCATGGAATCGTCGAACGGATCGATCCGCACCCGCCCGGAGTCGATCTCGGCCCGGATGTCCTTGTCTGAGAGAAGCACGCACCGAGGATACGCAAGGCGCGCGGAGCTGCGACAACCGCCGCCGCACCGCGCGCCCGATCCCTGCTCGGGATGGACCGCTACCGCTCCTGCGAACCCACCGGCACGGCACTCCGCAGCCGCGCACACCGCGGACATCGGACCAGCCGGCCGGGGCCGAGTCGCTCGGCCTGCTGCATCGGGAACGAGGCGGCGGTGAACACGTGCCCATCGGCACAGCGGACGACGGTGGTGCGCTCCATCAAGTCCTTCAAGTCCCTTCCCCAAGAGCCGCGTCGGGCTGTCTACCCTGACGACAAATGCCACAGTACGGGATGAAAGAGACGACTCTCCAGGCGGCACTCCGCCCTCACTCACACCCTCTCCAACGCCCCCACCGTACGCCCCAAAGTACGCGTCAACTCGGCCCGCCCGCAGCCGCATCCCACCGCCCGGAACGACCACCGGCCCCACGGCGGAGACACCGGGGGCCAGCGATGGGGTAGAGTGAGCGAGCGTCCAGGCACCGACCGTGGTCGGCGTCTTACGCGGGTGTAGTTTAATGGTAGAACATCAGCTTCCCAAGCTGAGAGCGCGAGTTCGATTCTCGTCACCCGCTCCACAACGAAGGTCCAGGTCATCGACTTGGGCCTTGCTTGTTGTCTAGACCAGTTTGCGCAAAGGGTGGTCAAGTCGCATAAGAAAAGGGCGGTTTGCGAGCAGACTGCGACTCGTCCCCCGACCTACCGCTAGGCAGGCACCATGTCTCCCAGCGCCTCACGAAGAGCCGTGCCCACGACAGGCCCCGCCACGGCCACCTGCAGAAGCTCATCACCCTTCATATAGCGGTAGCTCTGCGGAGGGTGGAAGGTCCCCGCAGATCGCAACGCGCTCAGCGTTCCTCCATCGTGAGACCGCTCGCCTGGGTCGCGCCGCTCATGCGGCGGAAGTGATCGACTGCCTGACCGCGGCTGTGTACGGGACCGCGGTGTTCGATCGATCAGGTTCGCCACGCGCCGAGTCGGGCCCGGGTCTGTCCGGTGGACGAGCTGCCGGGGTCCGGGGGCGGTGTGTGCACGGCCAGTCGCGTCGGTGACGGCTGGGCGCCGAGGCAGTCGGCGGTCAGCGCGCTGTGGACCGCGTGGACGGCGAGAGCCACGTCACGCGACGGCTGCACTGTGGGTTCGTCCTCACCACCACAGCAATGGACGTGGTGGTGCTGCGGGGGCTCGTGCCGCTGGGAGTGTTCGTCGGCCGACGCGGGTGTCTGTCCGTGCGGCGCCGCGACGAAGCGACCGGTGACAGCTCGTTCCGTCCCTGGCACGGCTGGACTGTGCGCGCAGGCCAGCAGGTGCAGCAGCGCGGCGAGCAGCACGAGCATCGCCGCCGCGGAGCGTGCCACGGAGCGACTGCGAGGGGGCGCCAGCCTGTCCAGCATCAGGACGGAATGTAACTCCTCGCACACTGTCTGCGTCTGTCTGTGGCTACCCGCTTCGTGACTCCTCGTTCGCCGCAGCACCCGGGCTCGCGTCGTCACCGTGTGCCGGCCGATGGGAGTGTCAGGTTCAGTTGATAGCCGCCGTCCGCTGTTGGGCCGTAGGTGGTCGTACCGCCGAGCAGTTCGGCCCGCTGGCGCAGGCCGGTCAGGCCGTAGTGGGCGCCCGGGAGGGAGAGCGCGGGCCGCGTCGGCGGTGAGTTGGTGACGGTGACCCGGACCGTTGCGTGCTCGTGGCAGATGCGTACGGCTGCTCTCGCGCCGGGGGCGTGCTTGCGTACGTTGGTCAGGGCCTCCTGGACTGTGCGGTAGATGGCGCGCTGGACGGGCGGGGGGAGGTTGTCCGACAGGTCCGTCCGCAGGTCGGTCTCGATACCGCTGTTGTCGACCAGTCGCTGAAGATCAGCGAGAGAGGGCTGCGGAACCAGCTCCGCAGGACCGCCCCCGGCGGTGCGCAGGACGCTGACCATGTGCCGCAGCTCTTCCAGCGTCTGCACACTCAACTTCCGGATCGTGGCTGCGGCTTCTCGGACGTCGGCGTTACGGCTGCCGACCTGGAGCGCCCCGGCCCGGACCGCGATGAGGCTGACCTGGTGAGCGACGACGTCATGCATTTCGCGGGCGAGCGCGGCCCGTTCCCGGGCCAGCACGGTCTGGGCGGTCAGCTGCCGTTCGTGGTCGCGTGCCCGGGAGATCTCCGCGAGCCGCAACGACAGATCGCGCCGGGCCTGCACCAGCTGACCGAGGAAGACGGGTGCGGCTGCCGTCGCCGCCGTATAGCCGAAGGCGATGAAGGTCGATGGCGCCGAGAACTCGAATCCCGGCGACGGCAGCGAAACCAGGTTGCCGACAGTGAACGCCACGGCGCAGACGGCCAGCAGCGTGCGGCCCCGGGTGAGTGACGCGAGCGTGTAGAGGGCGGCCAGGGCCGCGAAGACCGCGTCGGAGAGAAGAACGGCGGGGAGGGTGAGCAGGAACGTGACTCTGGGCAGGCGTCGGCGCAGGACAAGGGCGCAGGCAGCGAGGAGGGCGCTGGCTGGGCGCAGCGGCTCGGAGATGTCGGCATGGACCCAGACATCGAGCAGTGCCGCTGCGACGAGGAGGGCGTCCAGCAGCGGGGCGGGAGGGCGGCGGATGCTCATGGTTCCTCCTCGTCCCGCGGTGGCCGGAGGAAGCCGGCGCGTTCCGCGAGCAGGGCGGCCTGGACGCGGCTGCCCACCTCCAGCTTGGCCAGGATGGCGCTCACGTGGTCCTTGACCGTGCCGGTGCTCAGGTGCATCCGTGCGGCGATGTCGGCGTTGGTCAGCCCCTCGGAAGCGGCTGCGAGCACGGCGCGCTCGCGCTCGGTGAGCCGGTCGAGGCGGCGGATGGCGTCCTGCCGCGGGCCGGCGTTCAGGTAGCCGTCCACGACGGTGCGGGTGACCTGTGACGACAGGACGGTGCCGCCGTCTGCCAGAGTCCGCACCAGGGAGGGCAGGTGCTCCGGGTCGGTGTCCTTGAGCAGGAAGCCGGCCGCGCCCGAGCGAAGTGCCGTGGCGACGTACTCGTCCATGTCGAACGTCGTGAGCATGGCCACCACCGGAGGGTGCGGCAGCCCGCGCAGGTCGGCCAGGACGGTGAGGCCGTCCACGTCGGGCATGCGGATGTCCAGCAGTACGACGGCGGGGCGCCGCTCCCGTGCCGTTCGGACCGCCTGGCCGCCGGGAACCGCCGCCACGACCTCGATGTCGTCCGCAGCCTCCAGGATGTGCTGGAAGCCGGTACGGATCAGCGCCTCGTCGTCGACCACCATCACCCGGATCATGCGTGCTCCACTCACCATCGGCCCCACTGTCCGATGCGTACCCACCACCGGGCGCATCTCCCGCGGCCGGGACCGACAACCGCCAGGTGGCGGGGTTGCTCCAGCCGGTCGGCGGGGCCGTTCCGGACAGGTGCCGGATGGGTTCACGAGCGGCCCTGCCCGACCCTGGAGGCAGCAGGTGGTGTCCCGTCCACCATCCGGCCGAGTGCCTGATCAACTGTCGCGGACGCATCCAGTCGCTCCGTCACAGTCAGTACTCAGGCGATTCGGTCGTGTCCGCCGTTGCGGCCTTCTGCCGGGCAGAAAGGAGATCAGCCGGATGTCGATCTGCCTGACGTTTCTCTGTGCTGTCGCTGGAGGCGACTCGAGTCGGCCGATCTTGGGTGACGTGGCCATGAGCAGGTGCGGCCCGGCCGGCGCGGACGCCATCGGAGGAGTTCTGCCCCGATGCTCCGCGGTTGTCCGGGCTCCTTCCCCCCGCTGCGCTCGGACTGCTCGTGCGCTCGCCCTCACGGCCGAGGTTGAGCCTGCGCTGCGCGACCTCGACTACGGCCAGTGGCGCGACCGCACCACTGCCGAAGTCGCGGCCACCGATCCGTACGGGCTCTGTGCCTTTCTGACGGACCCGGATGCCGTACCCCACGGGGGTGAATCCGTGCGCCAGCTCTGCCAACGCATCTCGAACTGGCTCAGCAGCCTGCCGTCACAGAGGGGGTGCGCAGTGGCGATCACCGAGCCGGCCGTAGCTCGGGCCGCGGTGGTCCACGCTCTGGCGGTACCGGTGAGAGCGTTCTGGCACATCACGGTGCCACCTCTGGCCATGGCTACCCTGCGTTCGCAGGGCGGCCACTGGAGTGTGCACTTCGGTCCCACGCCTCGGGTCGAGCCAGGCCGTACGCCTTGGGATCACCTGATCAGTGCCTGAGTGTCTCGCCACGCGGCGACCATGGAGGCGGGGGCTGAACGGTGATGTCGCGAAGCGCTCTCGTGGCGATCCGGTCGACGCAGGTGATGCGTCAGTCATTGTCACGCCTGCCGCTCGGCCGATAGCCCCGTAGGATGGGCGCGTGACCAGGAGCACCCGATCAAGCAGCCGCCCGGCGGGGCGGCTCCTCGCGCTGCTGGTGATGACGGTACTGGCCGGTGTGCTGGGCATGCACGGCCTCGCGCCCGGAGCGGTGCCGTCGGCGCAGGCGGGTGCCGGCCACGAAATGGTGATGGCAGCGGCGGACGGCGTTCCGCACGCAGGCGGGGGATGCACGCACACGGACGGTGGATCGAGTCATCTCGACCACGCCGACGGGACGTGTGCGGCTGCCGGTATCGGTTCGGCGTACACGCCGCCCTCCCTGACCGGCGCCCCGCTGGACGCTCCCCCGGCCCCGGCGCACGCTGCGGCGTTCTCGGGGTCGCCCCATGACGGGCGGGCCCCGCCCGACCTTTCCGAGCTGCAACTCCTGCGGATATAGAGCGGCCCGCTCGGCACCCCTTGTACCCGGTGTTCTCCGGTGACGGGTGCCGTGCCTTCGCACGCCCTGACATCCCTTCCACCGCGCGCCGCGAAACGGTGCGCGTCAAGGAGTTGCACCATCATGATCCGCAAGCGTTCACTCGTACGTCGTACTGCCGCCGTTGTCGCCGCGGGTGCGGCAGCGCTCGTCCTTGCCGCCTGTGGTGGCGACGGCGACAGCTCGGCCGGACACGACGGCCACAACGCCACCGCATCCTCGTCCGCCTCCGCGTCGGCCTCGGCGTCGCAGGGGCAGCACAACGCTGCCGACGTGGCCTTCGCGAAGGGGATGATCCCCCACCACCGCCAGGCCGTCGAGATGGCCGACCTCGCGCCCAGCCGCTCGCAGTCGGCCGAAGTGAAGAAGCTCGCCGCCGACATCAAGAAGGCCCAGGACCCGGAGATCAAGACGCTCTCCGGCTGGCTGACCTCCTGGGGCGAGGAAGTGCCTGCCGAGGGCGCCATGGACCACTCCATGCACGACATGGGCGGCATGATGACAGCCGAGGAGATGACCGAGCTCGAGAACGCCTCGGGCAAGGCGTTCGACACCGCCTTCATGGAGATGATGATCAAGCACCACGAGGGCGCGGTCGAGATGGCGGAGACCGAACAGGCCGATGGCGCCCACGGCCCGGCCAAGAAGATGGCCGGAGAGATCATCGCCTCGCAGAGTGCGGAGATCGAGCAGATGAAGACGCTGCTCGGCAAGGACTGACCTCATCGCGTCGGCGTGGGGGGGGGGGGGGGGGGGGGGGGCGCCCCCCCCCCCCCCCCCCCCGGGCCGCCCCCCCCCCCCCCCCCCGCAACGCCACCACAC
>NZ_JBHXNW010000029.1:0-899 GCF_042717365.1 Streptomyces sp. NPDC058534 | reverse complement strand
GGTTCTCGGAGTCTCTCTGAGAATACTCCGAGTCCCGCGGAGAGCTTGCGGAGCGGGGGGGGGGGGGGGGGCCGGGGGGGGGCCCCCCCCCCCGCACCGACCTGCCTGCCTGTCGCCTCTCCTCCCCCGCTTGGACCTCACACCAGGACTCGCATACCGCGGCGCCGCCCGCGTGCCCTGATCCTGCTCGCGGCTGCCGGCCTGCTGCTCGCCGCCTGCTCTGACCGCGCAGCGTCTGCCGGCGGCGGACAGTGGCGATGTCGTCTACGAGTCCGTTGACGGTGGGCGCACGTGGATGCTCCTCCATCGTCCGGCAGCAGGTTCGGATCACTCCTGGCGGAATACCCCCAGGGGGTATATGGTTTGTCTCGTGGGGCCGCCAGGGGCCTTGCGGGACGTCGAATGGGGATGAAGGTCATGGACCACAGCACGCACCACTCCGGTACCGGTACCGCGCACGACCAGGCCACCCCCGCGGGCGGCCACGGCGGGCACCATGGCGATCACGCGCACGGCACGACCTGGGCGACGGCGATGAAGGCGACGCTGCACTGCCTCACGGGGTGTGCCATCGGCGAGATCCTCGGCATGGTCATCGGCACCGCCCTGATGTGGGGCAACGTGCAGACGATGACCCTGGCGATCACCCTGGCCTTCCTGTTCGGCTACTCCTTCACCCTCTTCGCGGTGGTGCGCGCCGGAGTGTCCCTGAAGGCCGCGATCAAGGTCGCGCTGGCCGCCGACACCGTCTCCATCGCGGTGATGGAACTGGTCGACAACGGCATCATCGCGCTGACGCCGGGCGCGATGGACGCGCACCTGTCGGACGGGCTGTTCTGGTACGCGCTGCTCGGCGGCTTCGCCGTGGCGTTCGTGATCACCACGCCGGTCAACAAGTG
>NZ_JBHXNW010000028.1:0-96061 GCF_042717365.1 Streptomyces sp. NPDC058534 | reverse complement strand
GCAGCAGGCGCACCTGCTGGTTCAGTACCCGCACCTCCGCGTCCAGTCGCCGCACCCGCTCCTGTGCCAGTGTCAGTTCGCCCTCGATGCCCAGAATCGAGATTCTGGCGGCGCCTTTTTATTCGCTGTGGGTGAGCGTGGCGTACACGACGATGTTGTCGGCGTACCGGCGTTCGGCGGCGGAATAGTCACCGGCGCAGGTGATGAGCCGGAGGCCGGCGTGGTCCAGGTCGCGGTAGACCTCGACGGTGGGGAACGCGTCCTTCGCGTACTGCTCGACCCGGTCCACGGTGAAGGTCGCGGTCCGTCCGTCCTCCCGGTCGACGGTGACGGTGTCTCCGGGGGCGAGTTCGCCGAGGCGGTAGAAGACCGATCGGTCGCCGTCCCAGGTGACGTGCCCGGCGATGACGGCGGGGCCGCGCTGGCCCGGTGCGGGTCCGGGCGTGTACCAGCCGGCCAGGTCGGGGTCGCGCGGGGTCTGCATCGCGCCGTCGCGGTCGCGCCCGAGTTCCTCCAGCGCGGAGGAGACGCCGATGGCGGGGACGCTCACCTTGGTGGGGGCGGACCGGGGCAGGGACGCGGCGGGCCGGCCGTCAGCGGCGTCGTGCCGGTGCCCCTTCGCCCGGGGGGTGTTGGTGGCGTGGGCCTCCGGCCCGGTCGGGGTGGTGACCGACGGGGCCGGAGGTGCTGTGCGGGACTCCTCGGCGCCGCGCCACAGGCCCGCGGCGAGGGCGACGGCGGAGAGCACCGCGATCCCCGCGCAGACCACGAGCAGCAGGCGCCGCCGGGAAGGCCGTTGATTCACGGGGCGGCCCGGTCAGCGCTCACTGGTGCGGCGCCACACGACCACCGCTCCGACGGCGGCAGCCATCAGGCCGGCTCCACCGAGGGCCATCATCTGCCCGTTGTCGCCACCGTCGGTCGAGGCGGTGCCGGTCTCGACTCCACCCTCGGGCATCTCGCCGATGGAGGCTCCCTTCACCATGCCGCAGCTGGCGGGGGCGGTGGCTTCCAGGGGGAGCTTGGGGTCGAGTTCGCTCTTGCCCGCGTCCGCGTCGTACTTCCCGTTGTCGTTGGCGTCGATGCCGTGCTGGACGATGTGCAGGTCCTTGAAGTGGTCGGCGACGGCCTGCGAGACGCTGATGGTGCGCTCGTAGGACAGCTTGCCGTCCTTGTCCGCGGTGGGCATCCGGTCGACCGCGAGGCCGCTGTCCTTGTTCGTGTCCCCGCTGGTGGTGAGCGAGATGTTGATGTCGCCGTAGGAAGGCAGCCCTTCCACGGTGGAGACGATCTTGTCGCCGTTCTTGTCGGCGCTCGCGTCGGGACAGTGGAAGTCCATGCCCTTGGTCGAGCCGTGGATGTGCTGTGCGTGCGGCGCTCCGGGTACCAGGCCCTCGGCCTGGATCTTCACCGTGAGTCGGGTGCCTTCCAGGCTGACCATGGCGGTGCCGCTCGCGCCCGAGTCGTTCAGCTGCTCGAGGTTGATCTGGTAGGCCTGGCTGTCCGCGGCCAGGGCGGGGGTCGCGGCGGAGAGGGCCACGGCTGCGGGCAGTGCGGTGAGTGCGGCTATCCGTGCGATGCGTCGGTTCCTCACGCGGTTACTTCCTTCCTCACGGCGCGCCCGGGGGTGGACGGCTGTTGGAGGTAATCCGAAGCGAGGCAGGCGACCGGATTGGTCACGGGTCGATCCCGGCCGTGTTCTTGCCGCGTTCCTTGCGCGCGACTCGCGGCGATCCCCCGGGGCGGCTCGTCACCGACCGATGTGACCACTGGCCCGGGCCCGCGGCACGTCACCGACGCCGCGAGGATGCGGTACTTCTTCGGGAACGCGCCCTTGTCCATGGCCTTGCCGTTGAGCAGGTTCACCTCGTACAGCCGGTCGGCGTGTAGGCGGCGCCCGTGACCCCCTTGGCCCTGGACGGCGGCATGGTGGGATTGGTCAGCCTGCCGTCGACGGTGGTGGTGCGCGGGGCGGCGGGGTCGTCGATGTGGTGCCGCAGGTTCTGCCCGGTGCAGGAGATGACCCGCAGCCGGTTGTAGATGCCGCCCTTGTCACCGACGCCGTACAGCTTCGCGTTCCGCACGCGGAAGTCGATCCCGACGAGCTTGGTGTCCCCGCGCAGCCCGGTGTGCTGGACCGGCCGCCTTCTCCGGGCATGTGCCAGTCATGGCAGGGCACACGGAGGGAGCACGCTACACAACCTCCACCCGTCGGGCGTGGTGCTCCGGTACCGCACTCGGTTCGAGTATCGAGGCTGACGAACAAGCGACGCTACGGACCTTCCGTCAGGAGGCCCAGGGCCTCGTGGAGACTCGACAGATCGGATTCGCAATGATTGTCATTGGGCTCATTCTGCTCATCATCGGCCTGCTCGTCGGCGTATCGCTGCTGACCACGGTTGGCGGAGTGCTCATCGTGGTCGGTGCGGTCCTCTGGATTCTCGGGGCGACCGGACGGGCGGTCGGCGGCCGAAAGCACTACTTCTGAGCGGCTGAACGAGTCGCGTAAATGCCCCAAGGGGGCCGGGGTGATCCCCCGGCCCCCGTCGGCGTACGTCGTCACAGCCCCACGTCGCGTCCCCTGATGTCCTCCAACGACTCCCGCCGGACCAGGAGCCGGGCGTGGCCGTCGTATACCGCGGCGACCGGTGGGCGGCCGACGAGGTTGTAGGTCGAGGCCATGGAGAGGTGGTACGCGCCGGCGACGGGTACGGCGAGCAGGTCGCCGGGGTGTACGTCGCCGGGGAGTTCCACGTCGGCGGCGAGCACGTCGCCCGCCTCGCAGTGGCGGCCCACCACGGTCACCCGGGCCGGGGCGGCCGTGCTGTGGCGGCCTGCGAGGAGGGGGGCGTAGCGGACGCCGTACAGGGCCGGGCGGGGGTTGTCGCTCATGCCGCCGTCCACGGCGACGAAGACCTTGTCGCCGGTGTGTTTGACGGCCAGGACGCGGTAGAGGGCGACGCCCGCGGGGCCTGCGATGGCCCGGCCCGGTTCGATGATCAGGCGGGGGACGGGGACGCCGGCCGTGGCGCACGCGTCGGACAGTTCCGCGCGGACCCGGCGGGCCAGGGCCGTCAGGTCCAGGGCCTGTTCACCGGGGCGGTACGCGATGCCGTGGCCGCCTCCGAGGTCGAGTTCGGGCAGGACCAGGCCGTGCTGCTCGTGCAGACGCATCATCAGGCCGACCATGCGGCGTACGGCGACGAGGTACGGCTTGACGCTGGTGATCTGGGAGCCCAGATGGCAGTGCAGGCCCGTGAGCCGCAGCTGCGGCTGGTCGAGTATCCGGGCGATGGCGTGCTGCGCGTAGCCGTCGGAGATCGACAGGCCGAACTTCTGGTCGTCCGTGCCGGTCCGGATCTTCTCGTGGCCGCCCGCGCCGATGCCGGGTATCACGCGGACCATCACCTTCTGGTGGCCGTCCGGGCCCACGGCGGCGGCCAGCCGCGCGATCTCCGACGGCGAGTCGATGACGATGCGGCCCACGCCGAGGCGCAGGGCGGCGTCGAGGTCGCGCGGGGACTTGGCGTTGCCGTGCAGGACGATGCGCTCGGGCGGGAAGCCGGTGGTGACGGCGAGTTCCAGTTCGCCGGCGGAGCAGACGTCCAGGCCGAGGCCCTCCTCGTCCATCCAGTGGGCCATGGCCCGGCACAGGAACGCCTTGGCGGCGTAGTGGATCTCGGCGTCGGGGAAGGCGTGCCGGTAGGTGCGGCAGCGTTCGCGGACCTCGGCCTCGTCGAGGACGTAGACCGGGGTGCCGAAGCGGTCGGCGAGCTGCGTGAGGGGGACGCCGCCCACGGAGAGGTCGCCGTGCGCGAAGTCGGTGGTGGACGCGGGCCAGACCGAGAGGTCGGCGCGGGCGGCGCGGGCCGCGGGTACGTGGACGGTGGTCATGCTGGGCAACCCCTCTCAGCCGGCCCGCAGTGCGGGGACGGGCGGCCGTACGGCGAACGCGGCGCCGGCCGGCGCGGCTGCCGGGGCGGCGAACTGCGGGTCGAGCGTGACGGTGGTGACGCCGAGCGGCGCGGTCAGCGCGCGCAACGCGGGCTCGGCGAGGCGGATCCACGCCTGGCCGGGGCCGAGGGTGGCGGCGAGCGTGCGCTCGGAGGTGAAAGCGACGGCCGTGCGGCGGCCCAGCGGTGTGCGGAAGAGCCGGGTCGTGCATCCGGAGGGGCCCGGCCGGACCGGGACGTACAGGGGTCCGGCCGGGAATCGTTCGGAGGGCTCGGGGTCCTCGCCGTACAGGGGTTGTGCCATGGGGTCCTCCCGGAGTCTGCGCCGAGCGCGGGGGGGGTGAGGTGGGGGGCGGGTGGTCTGGGCCCCGGGCGCGGGGAGGCGGGCCGGGGCTCTTCATCGACGCTATGCCCGGTGGCCCCGCGTCCGGCGCGATCCCTGACGGGACGCTGACGGTGACCCGGGCGATGTTGACGGGATGCTGACGCAGTCGGCGGGGCAGGAGCGTACTGGCAGTTCGGTTGTCAGTGCCTGCGTCTATGGTTCCAAGTGCGCGGCCGGCTTCCGGGGGTTCCAGCTCTGGAGGGAATGGTTGCATCCCCGACCTGTCTGGGGGCGGCCCGGAGATTCGTCCGGGGTCTAACCGACGGTCGGGCTTCGTTGATGGCCAAGCGATGACCTGCCAGCGCCGGCCGCGCACGGCCCCTGCCGAACGGGCCTGACCGTCCGGGAGCTCAGCGCCCCCTCAGGGCCGGTAGACCAACTCGACGAGCAGCGCCGCGATCAGCGTCCAGGCGCCGATCCCGAGCAGCCAGAACGCGTCGGTGAGGAGGCCGACGGCGAACATGGCCGCCGCGGCGAGCAGGAGCACGTAGAAGATCCGCTTCATTTGCTCACCCCTCGAAGCGGTAGCCCATCCCGGCCTCGGTGACGAGGTAGCGGGGGTGGGACGGGTCGGTCTCGAGTTTTCGGCGCAGTTGGGCCATGTAGACCCGCAGGTAGTTGGTCTTGTTGCCGCGTGCCTCGCCCCAGACCTCGCGCAGCAGGTGCTTCTGGCTGATGAGGCGGCCGGGGTGGGTGACCAGGATCTCCAGCAGGTGCCATTCCGTCGGGGTGAGGCGGATGTCGCGGCCGGACCTGCGGACCTTCTTCGCGGTCAGGTCGACGGTGAAGTCGTCCGTGGTGACCAGCGTCGCCGCGGCGGCGTCGGGTTCCGTCTCGGTACGGCGGACGGCGGCGCGCAGGCGGGCCAGGAGTTCGTCCATGCTGAAGGGCTTGGTGATGTAGTCGTCGGCGCCCGCGTCGAGGGCGGCGACCTTCTCGCCGGAGGCCCTGCGGGCCGAGAGCACCAGGATCGGTATACGGGTCCAGCCGCGCAGTGTCCTGATGATGTGGACGCCGTCCATGTCCGGGAGTCCGAGGTCGAGGACGACGACGTCGGGCCGACGGGCCTGGGCCAGGCGCAGGGCGGTGGTGCCGTCGGGTGCCGCGTCGACGCCGTAGCGGCGGGCCCGCATGTTGAGGACGAGTGCGCGGACGAGCTGGGGGTCGTCCTCCACGACCAGCACCCGGGTCATCGGTGTGCGCCTTTCCTGTCGTGCGCGGGGGCGGAGCCGGGCGCTGGGGTTCGGTGCATGGGGAGCCGGCGGCCCGGGGAAGGTTCCGGGCGGCCGGCTCCGTCGGCGTACGGGTAAGGGCATCAGCGGTCGGCCGCGAGTTCCTTGAGGGCGATGTTGAGTTCGAGCACGTTCACCCGGGGCTCGCCCATGAAGCCGAGGGTGCGGCCCTCGGTGTGCTCGGCGACCAGCTTCCGCACCCGGCCGGGGGGCAGGCCGTTCTTCTCGGCGACGCGGTGGACCTGGAGGTCGGCGTATTTCGGGGAGATGGCCGGGTCGAGGCCGGAGCCGGAGGAGGTGACGGCGTCCGCGGGCACGTCCGAGGGCCTGACGGGGTGACCGGGCACGGAGTTGTCCTTGACGACGGCGGCCTTGGCCTCCTTGACCCACTGGACGAGTTCGGCGTTGTCGGCGGAGCGGTTGGTGGCTCCGGACAGGATGAGCTGGTACTGGGTGTTGACGCTGTTGCTGCCGAGGCCGTTCTGCGGGCGGCCCTGGAACCACTTGAGGTCGGGCTCCGGGGTCTCCTGGCCCTTCTTCAGGGGGAGGTTGTAGGCCTGCCCGATCAGCGAGGAGCCGACGACCTTGCCGTCCGCCTCGATCTCGGAGCCGTTCGCCTTGCCGGGGAAGAGTCCCTGGGCGATGCCGGTGACGGCCAGCGGGTAGATGACGCCGGTGACCACGGTCAGCACGAGCAGGGCGCGCAGGCCCGCCCCGAGCATCCGGGCGGTGTTCGATACGGAGTTGTTCATGGCGGTCAGCCGATTCCGGGGATGAGGGAGATGAGCAGGTCGATGGCCTTGATGCCGACGAAGGGGGCGATCAGCCCGCCCAGGCCGTAGACGGCGAGGTTGCGGCGGAGCAGCTTGTCCGCGCTGACCGGCCGATAGCGCACGCCCTTGAGGGCGAGCGGCACCAGCGCGACGATGACCAGCGCGTTGAAGATCACCGCGGAGAGGATCGCGGAGTCCGGCGAGGACAGCCGCATGATGTTGAGCTTGTCGAGGCCCGGGTAGACGGCCGCGAACAGCGCCGGGATGATCGCGAAGTACTTGGCGACGTCGTTGGCGATGGAGAACGTCGTCAGGGCGCCGCGGGTGATGAGGAGTTGCTTGCCGATCTCGACGATCTCGATGAGCTTGGTCGGGTTGGAGTCGAGGTCGACCATGTTGCCGGCCTCCTTGGCGGCCGACGTACCCGTGTTCATCGCGACGCCTACGTCGGCCTGCGCGAGCGCGGGCGCGTCGTTGGTGCCGTCGCCGGTCATCGCGACCAGCTTTCCGCCGGCCTGCTCCCGCTTGATCAGGGCCATCTTGTCCTCGGGGGTGGCCTCCGCGAGGAAGTCGTCGACGCCTGCCTCTTCGGCGATCGCCTTGGCCGTCAGCGGGTTGTCGCCGGTGATCATGACGGTCTTGATGCCCATGCGCCGCAGTTCCTCGAACCGCTCCCGCATGCCCTGCTTGACCACGTCCTTGAGGTGGATCACCCCGAGGACGCGGGCGCCGTCGCCGTCCTCCACGGCGACCAGCAGCGGGGTCCCGCCCGCCCCGGAGATGCGGTCGGCGGCGGCGTCGGCGCCCTCGGCCACCGTGCCGCCGCGCTCCCGGACCCAGGCGGTGACGGAACCGGCCGCGCCCTTGCGGACCTTGCGGCCGTCGACGTCCACGCCCGACATCCGGGTCTGGGCGGTGAACTCGATCCACTCGGCGCCCACCAGCTCGCCCCGGTCCCGCTCGCGCAGCCCGTACCTCTCCTTGGCCAGGACGACGACGGAGCGGCCCTCGGGCGTCTCGTCGGCCAGCGAGGAGAGCTGCGCGGCGTCCGCCAGCCGGGCCTCGGTGGCGCCGCCGACCGGCACGAACTCGGCGGCCTGCCGGTTGCCGAGCGTGATGGTGCCGGTCTTGTCCAGCAGCAGCGTGGAGACGTCGCCGGCCGCCTCGACCGCGCGGCCGGACATCGCGAGTACGTTGCGCTGCACGAGCCGGTCCATGCCCGCGATGCCGATCGCGGAGAGCAGGGCGCCGATGGTGGTCGGGATGAGGCAGACCAGCAGCGCCACCAGCACGACCATCGTCAGGTCGGTGCCCGCGTAGTTCGCGAGGGGCGGCAGGGTGGCGCAGGCCAGCAGGAAGACGACGGTCAGCGAGGCCAGCAGGATGTTCAGCGCGACCTCGTTCGGCGTCTTCTGCCGGGCCGCGCCCTCCACCAGGTTGATCATCCGGTCGATGAAGGTCTCCCCCGGCTTCGTCGTGATCCTGACGACGATCCGGTCGGAGAGCACCTTGGTGCCGCCGGTGACCGCGGACCGGTCACCGCCGGACTCGCGGATGACGGGCGCGGACTCGCCGGTGATCGCCGACTCGTCGACGGAGGCGACGCCCTCGGCGACATCGCCGTCACCGGGGATGATGTCGCCGGCCTCGCAGACCACGAGGTCGCCGATCCTCAGCTCGGTGCCCGGCACTTGTTCCTCGCGCCCGTCCAACAGGCGGCGGGCGACGGTGTCGGTCTTGGCCTTGCGCAGGGTGTCGGCCTGCGCCTTGCCGCGGCCCTCGGCGACGGCCTCCGCGAGGTTGGCGAAGATCACGGTCAGCCAGAGCCAGGCGCTGATGGTCCAGCCGAACCAGTCGCCGGGGTCCGTGAAGGAGAACGCCGTGGTCAGGACGGAGCCGACGAGGACGACGAACATGACGGGCGACTTCACCATCACGCGCGGGTCCAGCTTGCGGAAGGCGTCGGGCAGCGACCTGCCGAGCTGCCCGGGGTCGAAGAGGCCCGCGCCGACGCGGCCTTCCTCCGGTTTGTGCCCGGTGGGCGCGTCGCCGTGCGGCGCCCTGGTCGGGGTGGCTGTGGACATGGCGTCCTCGTGCTTCTGGGGGTCGGTCTTCTGGGTGGTGCCGGTCTTCTGGGTGTCGGGCGTCTGGATACAGGACGTCTGGATGTCGGTCGTCTGCGCGTCGGTGGTCATGCCGCCAGCCCTTCGGCGAGCGGGCCCAGCGCGAGGGCCGGGAAGTAGGTCAGACCGGTGATGATCAGGATGGCGCCGACGAGCAGGCCGGTGAACAGCGGCTTCTCGGTGCGCAGGGTGCCGACGGAGGCGGGCACGGGCTTCTGCTGGGCGAGGGATCCGGCGAGCGCCAGGACGAACACCATCGGCAGGAAGCGGCCGAGCAGCATGGCGAGGCCGAGGGTGGTGTTGAACCACTGCGTGTCGGCGTTCAGGCCGGCGAAGGCGGAGCCGTTGTTGTTCGAGGCCGACGTGTAGGCGTAGAGGATCTCGGAGAACCCGTGCGCCCCGCTGTTGGTCATCGAGTTGCCCGGGGTGGGCAGGGCCATGGCCGCGGCGGTGAAGACCAGGACCAGGGCGGGCGTGATGAGGATGTAGCAGGCCGCGAACTTGATCTCGCGGGTGCCGATCTTCTTGCCCAGGTACTCGGGGGTGCGGCCGACCATCAGACCGGCGATGAACACCGCGATGACCGCCATGATCAGCATGCCGTACAGGCCCGAGCCGGTGCCGCCGGGCGCGATCTCGCCCAGCATCATGCCGAGCATGGTGATGCCGCCGCCCAGTCCGGTGAACGAGGAGTGGAAGGAGTCCACCGCGCCCGTGGAGGTGAGGGTGGTCGCCACCGCGAAGATCGACGAGCCGCCCACGCCGAAGCGCAGCTCCTTGCCCTCCATCGACGCGCCCGCGAGGTCCAGGGCCGGTCCGTTGTGGGCGAACTCGGTCCACATCATCAGGGCGGTGAAACCGAACCAGATGGCGCCCATCGTGCCGAGGATCGCGTAGCCCTGGCGGACCGAGCCCACCATGAGGCCGAAGGTCCGGGTCAGGGCGAACGGGATGAGCAGGATGAGGAAGATCTCGAACAGGTTCGAGAAGGGCGTCGGGTTCTCGAAGGGGTGGGCGGAGTTGGCGTTGAAGTAGCCGCCGCCGTTGGTGCCCAGCTCCTTGATGGCCTCCTGGGAGGCGACCGCGCCGCCGTTCCACTGCTGCGGGTCCCCCAGGAACTGACCGACCTCGTGGATGCCGGAGAAGTTCTGGATGGCTCCGCAGGCGACCAGGACGACGGCGGCGACCGCGGCGATCGGCACCAGGACGCGGACGACACCGCGCACCAGGTCGGACCAGAAGTTGCCCAGCTCACCCGAGCGGGAACGGGCGAAGCCGCGCACCAAGGCGACGGCCACGGCCATGCCGACGGCGGCGGAGACGAAGTTCTGCACGGCGAGGCCGGCGGTCTGCACGACGTGGCCCATGGCCTGTTCGCCGTAGTACGACTGCCAGTTGGTGTTGGTCACGAAGGACACGGCGGTGTTGAACGCCTGGTCCGGGTCGATGGCGGCGAAGCCGAGGGAGCCGGGGAGCACGCCCTGGAGCCGCTGGAGCAGGTACAGGAAGAGGACGCCGGCTAGGGAGAAGGCGAGCACGCCGCGCAGGTACGCGGGCCAGCGCATCTCCCGGTCCGGATCGGCACCGATGCCCTTGTAGATCCACTTCTCGACGCGCCAGTGCTGGTCGGAGGAGTAGACCCTGGCCATGTGGTTGCCGAGGGGTATGTAGGCGAGCGCCAGCGCGGCGATGAGCGCGAGCAGCTGGAGGACGCCGGCGAGGACGGGGCTCATGTGGTGCTCAGAACCTCTCCGGGTGGATCAGGGCGAGGACGAGGTAACCCAGGAGGGCGACGGCCACGATCAGGCCGACGATGTTCTCGGCGGTCACAGCTTCGTCACCCCCTTGGCGACGAGAGCCACGAGCGCGAACACCGCGATCGTGGTGACGACGAAGGCCACGTCGGCCATCGCAACTCCTCATGAGGTTCGGGCAGGCAACTGACAAGTCGAGGAAAGCTCCTTCTTGGCCGGATTCGGCCACCGTTGATGGCTTCCATACGTCGACCCGAACGCCTTTGACGCTTCCCTGACGGGGTGCCTGCCGTCAGCGGCACGGGAAGCCGCGACGACGCGCCCGTGCCGGGTCACGGCGGGCCCCGCGACGCTCGTCGGCAACCCGCACCTGTGGTACCGGCCGGCCGAGGGCGCCCGGCGCTCCGTGGCCGCGGACTGCGTGGCCGCGGACTGCGTGGGCGCGGACTGCGTGGCCGCGGGCTGCGTGCGGTTCCGTGCGAAGACGACGAGCCGCAGCACGGCGAAGCGCGCGACGCCGGCGAGCGCGGAGGCGGACAGGTAGACGACCTGCTCCAGCACCGCGCCGGGCGCCGCCACCAGCTGGTGCAGGGCGAGCATCGCCGCGCAGGTCGCCGCGTACGCGGCCGCCGCCGATCCGGCGGACTGCGTGTGCTGGCGCCAGGTCGCGCGCCCGCCGGCGCCGAAGGTGAAGCGGGCGTGCAGCTCGGTGGCGAGGAGCGTCGAGACCACGGTGATCACGGCGTTGGCCAGGGCCCAGGGCAGCCAGGCGGCGAAGGCCGCCACGGCGACGCTGGAGGCCAGTCCCACCCCGCCGCCGCAGAGGACGAAGCGGGCGAAGGCGGTGAGGGCGCCGGGCGCCTTCTGCTGCCGGCTGCGCGCGCTCGGCGCGGTCACCTTCTCCATGGTTCGGCCCCCCTGTAGATTCCCTGCGTCTCGATGGCACCACTATGGCACACACATGATGCCATTGCGAGCCTTTATGGCGCCAGGCGGTGTCAGTTGGCATCAGCAGGCGTCAGCGGGCGTCAGTCATGTCGCCAAAGAGGCGGCGCACTCCGACTCGGTGTCGGGGTGCGCCGCCCTGGGACGGTGGAGCGGGGAGCCGCTCCGGTACTACCTCGGGTCGCGGTCGAAGACCGACTTGGACCAGAAGTAGCCGAGCACGGTGAGAGCCACGCACCAGACGAGGGCCAGCCACCCGTTGTGCCCGATCTCGGTGCCGAGCAGCAGGCCGCGCAGGGTCTCGATGGCCGGGGTGAAGGGCTGGTACTCGGCGATCGGCTGGAACCAGCCCGGCATCGCGTCGATCGGCACGAAGGTGCTGGAGATGAGCGGGAGGAAGATCAGCGGCAGGGCGTTGTTGCTGGCGGCCTCGACGTTGGGGCTGATCAGGCCCATGCCGACGGCGATCCAGGTGAGCGCCATGGCGAAGACCACGAGCAGTCCGAACGCGGCCAGCCACTCCAGGGCCGTGGCGTCGGTGGAGCGGAAGCCGATCGCGAGGGCGACGACGCCGACGAAGACGACGCTGAGGATGGACTGGAGCACGCTGCCGACGACGTGCCCGACGAGGACCGAGCCGCGGTGGATCGCCATGGTGCGGAAGCGGGCGATGATGCCCTCGGTCATGTCGTTGGAGACGGAGACGGCCGTACCGATCGTGGTGCTGCCGATGGTCATCAGGATCAGCCCGGGGACGAGGTAGGCGACGTAGGCGTCGCGGTCCGCGCCGCCGCCCATGCCCGCGCTCATCGTGTCGCCGAAGATGTAGACGAAGAGCAGGAGCAGCATGACCGGGGTGAGCAGCAGGTTCAGGGTGAGGGACGGGTAGCGGCGGGCGTGCAGCAGGTTCCGCCGGAGCATGGTGGACGAGTCGCGCAGCGTGAGGGCGAGGGTGCTCATCGGACGGTCTCCTTGGACTGGTCGGCCTGGGCGGGGACGGTGGTGGAGCCGGTGAGGGCGAAGAAGACGTCGTCGAGGTCGGGGGTGTGCACGGTCAGTTCGTCGGCCTCGATACCGGCGGCGTCGAGCCGGTCCAGGACGGTGCGCAGTTCGCGCTGGCTGCCGTCGTTGGGGATCTGGAGGGTGAGGGCCTCGTCGTCGCGGGCGACGTCGGCGAGGGCGGCGGTGGCGTCGCGGTAGGCGGCGGGGTCGGTGAAGCGGAGGCGGACGTGGCCGCCCGGGACGATGCGCTTGAGCTCTTCGGCGCTGCCCTCGGCGGCGATCCGGCCGTCGTTGAGGACGGCGATGCGGTCGGCGAGTTCGTCGGCCTCCTCCAGGTACTGGGTGGTGAGGAAGACGGTGGTGCCGCCGTTGACGAGTTCGCGGATGATCCGCCACATGTTGTGCCGGGAACGGGGGTCGAGGCCGGTGGTGGGCTCGTCGAGGAAGATGATGCGCGGGTTGCCCACCAGGGTCATGGCGATGTCCAGGCGACGCTTCATGCCGCCGGAGTAGGTGGAGGCGGGCTTCTTCGCGGCCTCGACGAGGTCGAAGCGCTCCAGCAGTTCGGCGGCGACCCGCCGCCCCTCGGCCTTGGACAGGTGGTTCAGGTCCGCCATCAGGAGCATGTTCTCCTCGCCGGTGATCAGCCCGTCCACGGCGGAGAACTGGCCGGTGACGCCGATCGCGGCGCGCACGGCCTGCGGGTCGGTGCCGAGGTCGTGGCCGCCGACCTGGGCCTGGCCGCCGTCGGTGGTGATCAGGGTGGACAGGATCTTGACGGCGGTGGTCTTGCCCGCCCCGTTCGGCCCGAGCAGCGCGAACACGGACCCGGCCGGGATGCGCAGGTCGATGCCGTCCAGGACGACCTTGTCACCGAAGGACTTGCGCAGGCCGACGGCGGAGATCGCGGCCGGCGCGGGACCGGCACCCTGGCCGGATGTGGGCATGACAGTTGAAGGCATGGGGCCCTCCCGTTCGGAGGCTGGAGTGAATGGGGACGAGAAGTGCGGTGGGTTCCGACGTACCGCTGAAGTCGATGACGTCATCATGGCACCATTGTGGCGCCACACGCAAGGGGGTTCATGGCGCCAACTGGCACCACGCGACGCCAGTAAGCGCCAGACGTGCGACACCGCAGGTCAGAGCACCGGCCGAGCCCTCGGAAATTTCCCTGAAGAATTCCGTACGGCGATGTCGAGAACCCGGGTCCCGCTCCGTCCCCGGGGTGAACGCGGCCACAATGGACCGCACCAGCACCGAGGAGACGCACCATGGCCAAGTACCTGCTGCTCAAGCACTACCGAGGCGCCCCGGCTGCCGTGAACGACGTGCCGATGGACCGGTGGACGCCCCAGGAGATCTCGGCGCACGTGCAGTACATGCGGGACTTCGCCGACCGTCTGGAGAAGACCGGCGAGTTCGTCGACGGTCAGGCGCTCGCCCCCGAGGGCACGTTCGTCCGGTACGACGGTGAGGGGCGCCCTCCGGTCACGGACGGGCCGTTCGCCGAGACCAAGGACCTGATCGCCGGCTGGATGATCATCGACGTCGACAGCTACGAGCGCGCCGTCGAGCTGGCCGGTGAGCTGTCGGCCGCCCCCGGCGCGGGCGGGAAGCCGATCCACGAGTGGCTGGAGCTGCGCCCGTTCCTGGTCGAGCCGCCCACCGTCACGGAGTGATGCGGGAGATGGACGAGGTCCTGCTGAGGAGCCTCACGCCGAGCGTGCTCGGTGTCCTCGTCCGCCGCGGAGCCGACTTCGCGGCGGCCGAGGACGCGGTCCAGGACGCCCTGGTGGAGGCGGTCCGCGCCTGGCCGGCCGATCCGCCGCGGGACCCGAAGGGCTGGCTGGTCGCGGTGGCCTGGCGACGGTTCCTCGACGCGACCCGGTCGGACACCGCCCGCCGCAGGCGTGAGGACCGGGTGGACGAGGAACCGGCGCCCGGCCCGGCCCGCGCGGTGGACGACACGCTCCAGCTCTACTTCCTGTGCGCCCACCCGTCGTTGACGCCGTCGTCGGCGGTCGCGCTCACCCTGCGCGCCGTCGGCGGGCTCACCACCCGTCAGATCGCCCACGCCTACCTGGTGCCGGAGGCGACGATGGCGCAGCGCGTCAGCCGCGCCAAACGCACCGTCTCCGGCGTGCGGTTCGACCGGCCCGGCGACGTGGCGACCGTACTGCGGGTGCTCTACCTGGTGTTCAACGAGGGCTACTCGGGCGACGTCGACCTGGCCGCCGAGGCCATCCGGCTCACCCGGCAGCTCGCGGCCGCCGTCGACCATCCCGAGGTGGCGGGGCTGCTGGCGCTGATGCTGCTCCACCACGCGCGCCGCGCCGCGCGGACCGCGTCCGACGGCAGCCTGGTGCCGCTCGCCGAGCAGGACCGCGGCCGGTGGGACACCGCGTCGATCGCTGAGGGCGTGGCGATCCTCCAGGGGGCGCTGGCCCGCGACCGGTTGGGCGAGTTCCAGGCCCAGGCGGCCGTCGCCGCCCTGCACGCCGACGCGCCCACCGCCGAGGAGACGGACTGGGTGCAGATCGTGGAGTGGTACGACGAGCTGGCCCGCCTGACCGACAGCCCGGTGGTCCGGCTCAACCGCGCGGTGGCCGTCGGGGAGGCCGACGGGCCGCGGGCGGGTCTGGCGGCGCTCGCGGCGGTGGACGCCTCGCTGCCCCGGCACACCGCGGTGGCCGCGTACCTGCACGAGCGGGACGGCGACCTGGCGACGGCGGCCCGGCTGTACGCCGAGGCGGCCCACAAGGCCGGCAACCTCGCCGAGCGCGACCACCTGACGCGCCGTGCGGCCCGGCTCAACGCCCTTCTGCCTCCGGCGGGTTAGCGTCGGGCGCCCGGCCCGCCGGGATGCCGCAGGACGCAGAAACACCGACACGCGCCGATCGGCCCGGCTCAACGGTCATCGCCACCGCGAACATCATCGCGGCCAGGGCCAGCGACTGGGAGGCGGCGCGACCGGCACCGAGCGTGTTCGGGTCCCGCTCCGTGTGCGTTCCGCTCACCCGGTCAGTCTGCGCCCGGCCCGTCGGGGGCGCATCCGGAGCCTTCGTGGCCCTGGGCGTGGCCCTGGTACCGCAGCAGCAGCATCGCCGCGTCGTCGTGGTGCGGCCCCGCCGCGTGCCGCACGAGGTCTTCGCGCAGGGCGTCCAGGGCGCGGTGGACGTCGGGGTCGTCGAGGAGGCGGGCGCGCTCGGCGAGCGGGTAGAAGCCGCCCCGGTCGTCCCGGGCCTCCGTGACGCCGTCGGTGTAGAGGAGCAGTTGGTCGCCGGGGCCGAAGGGCACCGGGAAGGGGTCCGGGCCGGGGCCGCCGTGTGCGGCCAGGCCCAGCGGGAGGGCGTAGGCGGGCGGCTGGGGGAAGTCGGCGGTGCCGTCGCCGCGGACGACCATCGGCGCCGGGTGGCCGTAGTTGAGGAGGACGACCCGGTGGTCGTCGCCGATCTCGGCGAGGATCGCGGTCACGAACTTCTCGTCGTCCAACTCGCGGGCGACGCTGCGTTCCAGCCGCTCGCCGAGCTTGACCAGGTCCTTCTCGTCGTACGCCGCCTCCCGGAAGGCGCCGAGGACGCGGGCCGCGGTCTCCACCGCGTCCAGGCCCTTGCCCTGCACGTCGCCGACGATCACGCGGACGCCGTGCGGCGAGGCGACCACCTCGTACAGGTCGCCGCCGATCCGGGCCTCGGCGAGCGCCGAGGTGTACGAGACGGCCGCCTGCAGCGGGCCCGCGGTCAGCGGTACCGGGCGCAGCAGGACCCGTTGGGCGACCTCCGCGATCGAGCGGACGCTGGCCAGCTCCGCCTCCCGGCGCGAGCGCATCACGGCCGCCGCGATGCCGACGCCGGTCACACCGGCGACCGATGCCATGGCGGTGTAGCCGCGGGGGCGGTCGAAGAGCCCGTTGTACAGGCCGAGACCCAGGCACAGCAGCAGTGCGACCAGCCCGATCACCGCCGTACGCCGCCAGCCGCCGACCAGCCCCGCGAACGCCGGTCCCAGCGACACCAGCGGCAGGAACCCCACCCCGGGCCCGGCGGTGACGTCCACGACGGCGACCACGGCCATGGCCGCGACGGGCATCCAGGACAGCGCCGCGGAAGCGGACGGCGACATCTTCACGATCATGGCTACTCCGGTGGCACGGCGCTCGAGAGCCGCCCTCTCCCTGTCCTCAGGCGCCCCTACCCAGTCTTTAGACTATGCAAGGGTCCGGCCGCGCAGGAGCTTCCCGGCGGTCCTTAACCCAATCGAGGCCGAGTGGCACCCCGGGCGTGGCTCCTCACGCCGCCCGGACAAGCCTGGGCAGCAGTCCCCCGTCGGCCGCGTCGCGCCGGCTCGCGACCGTCAGCGTGAGCGTCACCGCGAGCGAGCCCGCCGCCATCACGGTCATCGCCGTCGCCGGCGAAGTGAACTGGGCGACGGTGCCGGCCAGGGTCGCGGAGACGCCCTGCATGGTGAGCATCCCGGCGGAGTGCAGTCCGAGTACGTGCCCGGAGAGTTCGTCGGGGGTCAGCGCGACCAGGCGCTCCTGCTGCACCAGGCTCGCGCCGAAGCCCACGGAGGCCAGCGCGACCAGTACGGCCGTCAGCGGCAGCGGCGGGCGCAGGAACAGAGCCAGGTACGGCGCGGCCAGCAGCACCAGCAGCGGGATGCCGAACCGCGGACGGAGCCGGGCCGGGAGCAGCCGGCCGACCGTCACGTCCCCCGCCAGCATGCCCAGCGCGGCGCAGGCGAACAGCGTGCCCGCCGCGCGGGGGTCGTAGGAGACGTAGAGCGACTCGCAGCCGACGACGAGGCCGTTGGGGATCCACAGGGCCAGCAGCACGTGGCGGCGCGGACGGGCGGACCAGAGCAGGGCGTTGGCGCGCCAGGTGGCGCGCACGGAGGGGCGGCCGGTGGCGCGCGGCGGACGGCGGGTCAGCCGCAGCGCGAGGGCCGCCGCCGTGGCGTACAGACCGGCCGCGAGCAGCAGGCACAGGCGCGGTGACAGCAGGGTCACCAGGACGCCGCCGGCCGCGTATCCGGCGATCTGCATGACGCCGCTCATCATGTTGAACAACGAACGCCCCGTCAGGTAGCCGTCCTTGGCCAGGATCTCGGTCAGCAGGCCCCAGCGGACGCCGCCGCCGAGGGAGGCGATCAGTCCCTCGACGAGGACGATGGCGAGCATCGCCCAGACGGGCAGGCCGGGCAGCGCGAGGGCGGCGGTGGCGGCGGCGAAGGCGAGCGAGAGCGCCGCCAGCGTGGTGCGCGGGGCGAGCCGGTCGGCGCCGGAGAGGAAGAGGGTGGCGCCCAGCACCTGGGCCAGCGCCGGGCCGAACATGCTCACCGCGGACAGCAGCGGCGACCCCGTCGCCCGGAACACCAGCGTGCCGAGCGCCAGTCCGCTCACCGTCTGGGCGGCGATGTTGGCCGAGGAGGAGAGGAAGAGTGGGCTGAACTCCGGGGTGCGGAAGAGGTCCGCGTAGCTCTTGCGGCGGGTGTCTGGCATGCGGGGAGTCTGGGGCGCCGCCGGGACGGCTCGGTATTGTTTCGCGTGGACGCGAAAGGTACGGCAGGAAGCGTCCGGGGCCGTGCGGCGCGGTGGGCCGGACGCGAGGCGCGGCCCGAGAGGCCGGAAGCGGCCGCCCCCGGGAGCGGACCCGGAGCGGACCCGGGAGCCCCGGACACCGGACGGGCAGCCGGCGCCGGACGCAAGGCAGGCCCCCGGGCCCGAGGGGGCCGACGCCATGGACGGGGAGGGGAGCCCATGGGCTGGTGGCAGATCAACGCCGACACGCTCGCGCGCAGCCGTTTCGTCGTCTCGCCGCTGGCCGAGACCTTCGCGTGCCTGAAGCTGCTGCACGCCGGGGTGGCCGCGCACCCGGGCGAACGGGCCTGGCTCGACGCCCGGCTGCCCGCGCACCGGCGCCGGCTCGCGGACGATCCCGTGACGGCGCTGCTGGTCCGTTCGGGCCTCGGCCGGGAGTGGATCGCCGACTTCCTCACCCCCACCCCGCGCGAGGGCGAGACCTTCGAGGAGGGCGTCGCGCGCGTCCGGGCGACCCGCCCCGACGAGGCACGCGCCGACCTGGCCGTGTCCCTCGGGGGCACGCTCCCCGCCGCCCTGGACCGGGACGACCTGCCCGAGCGCGCCGCCGCGCTGCTGGAGCACGTCTGGACCGAGGCGGTACGGCCCGACTGGGAGCGGCGCCGTCGCGTCCTGGAGGCGGATGTCATCGCGCGGACCGCGCGGGTCAGCCGGGGCGGCTGGGCGGCGGTGCTTGACGCGCTGCGGCCCGGCACCCGCTGGCTCGGCGACAGCCGCCTCCAGATCAACCTGAACCCGTACCCGCCGCGCGACCTGTCCGGGGCCGAGCTGGTCCTCGTGCCCGTCACCCCGCAGCGGCAGGGCTGGGTGGCGTGGGAGGAACCGGAGCGGTACGCGGTCGTCTACCCGTGCGCCGGCGCCCTCGCGGACGACGGTGCGCGGGTGGTGCCCGCGGCGCTCGGCGCGCTGCTCGGTCCGGCCCGCGCGGGCGTGCTGGTCCTGCTGGGCTCCCCGATGAGCACCAGCCAGCTGGTGGGGGTGACCGGGCAGGGCCTCGGGTCGGTCGGCCGGCACCTGCGGGTGCTGCTGGACGCCGGACTGGTGGAGCGGCGGCGGGCGAGCCGGTCGGTGCTGTACTCGCGGACGGCGGCCGGGGAGGTGCTGGTCGAGGCGGGGGCCGGGAAGGCGCCCGTCGAAACGGCGGCCGGGACGGTGCCCGCCGAAACGCCAGCCGGGAAAGCGCCCGTCGAGGCCGGGGCCGGGGAGGCGGGCGAGGGGTGTGACGCCCGTCGCGGCTAGCATCCGCTCATGACGACCTCAGAGAACGCGCACAGCAGCGAAAGCCTCCCCCTCGGCGTCGGGATCGACGCCCTCCAGGGCGGGTCCGCCGGCCTCTCCCAGTACGCGGGCCGGGTCGTACTGGTGGTCAACGTGGCCTCCAAGTGCGGGCTCACCCCGCAGTACGCCGGCCTGGAGCGGCTGCACGAGCGGTACGCGGAGCAGGGCTTCACGGTGCTGGGCGTGCCCTGCAACCAGTTCATGGGCCAGGAGCCCGGCGGCTCCGACGAGATCGCCGAGTTCTGCTCGGCGACGTACGGCGTCACCTTCCCGATGACCGAGAAGGTGGAGGTCAACGGGGAGGGCCGGCACCCGCTGTACGACCGGCTGACCGGCTTCGCCGACGCCGAGGGGCACAGCGGGGACATCCGCTGGAACTTCGAGAAGTTCCTGATCGGGCGGGACGGCAAGGTCGCCGCCCGGTTCGCGCCGCAGACCGAGCCGGAGGCGGCCGAGGTCGTGGCGGCGGTGGAGGCCCGGCTGGCCGGCTGAGCGGACGGACCGGAACAACCCCGGGGGCCGGTTGACCTTCCCCCTGGGTCAGGCCCGAGCGTTCTCGTCGCCGGGCGGACCAGCCGTCCGGTGACGGAGGATGACGACGTGGACGACGCGCGCGACGACGGGTTGCTGACCATCGGGGCGTTCGCCGCGAGGGCCCGGCTGTCGGCCAAGGCCCTCAGGCTGTACGACCGGATGGGCCTGCTGGTGCCCGCCCGGGTGGACGAGGCCACCGGCTACCGCTACTACCGCGCCGGCCAGGCGGAACGCGCCCGGCTGGTGGCGCTGCTGCGCCAGTTGGACATGCCGCTCGCGCAGGTCGCGGAGGTGGTCCACGCGGACGGGCCCCGGGCCGCCGCTCTGCTCGACGCCTACTGGGCGGGAGTGGAGGCCCGGGTGGCCGGGCAGCGCACGCTCACCGAACACCTCCGTGGACGACTGTCGGGGAGGAGCTCCGAGATGTACGCGAGGTTCGAGGTCGAGACGGTGGACGTGCCCGAGCAGGTGGTGATCAGCGAGACCCGGCACACGCTGGCGGCGGAACTGCCGGCGTGGATCGGCGCCTCGCTGGGGCGACTGGAGGAGGCGGCCCGCGGCTGCGGGGGTGTGACGGCGGCGCCGTACGTCGTCTACCACGCCGAGGTGTCGATGGAGAGCGACGGCCCGGCGGAGTCGTGCGTGCCGGTGGCCGACGAGGCGGCGGCCGGGGCGTGGTGCGAGGAGCGCGGACGGGCCTGGCGGACGCGGGTGCGGGTGGAGCCGGCCGGGCGGCTGGCCTACACCCGGATCACCAAGGCGCAGGTGGCGCATCCGCAGATCCTGACCGCGTTCGAGGCGGTGGAGGCATGGATCGCCGATCAGGGGCTGACGGTGGCGGGGCCGTGCCGCGAGGTGTACTTCGCCGACTGGGACGCGGCGGGTCCCGAGGACCCGGTGTGCGACATCGCGTTCCCGGTGAGGTGAGGTGAGGTGAGACAGAGCCCTCTCGGCAAGGTCGGCGAACTGGTCGAGAGGGCTCCGCCGTCGGTACTGCCGGGCGGTGCGTGGGGTTGTTCCTCGGAGTGTTACTCCTTGACCGAGCCCACGAACGCGTTCCACGCGTCGGCGGGGAAGGCGAGGACCGGGCCCTCCTGGACCTTGGAGTCACGGACGGCGAGTGCCGCCACGAGGGGTGACCTGACCTCGACGCACGCGCCGTTCCCCCCGGAGTAGGAGGACTTGGTCCACGATTCCTGGGCGCCCTGAAGAATTGCCATGTCTGCTCCGATGGTGAGTCGCTGAGCGTGGTTCACGCCAATGACGCTTGATCTTTGGCGTGATCGACGCTACTCGCTGGCCTCGCCGTACGGAGCAGCCATTCACCCGACCGGATGGCATATTCAGTTGAGCCTTCCAGTACCGCCAGCCAGGGGTGTAACATCCGCCCCTCCTCAGCGCGCGTACTCCTTCGCCACGTCCTCGATGAGCTGCCGCGACTGCTCCACGTTGAGGGCCTGGGCCCGCAGATGCTCGTACATCACCGTGTACTTCTGCACGTCCGGCGCCTTCTCCAGGTACAGGTCGCTGGTCACGCCCTCGATGTACACCACGCTGGAGTCGGCCGCGTCGGCGAACTCCAGGATCGAGTACTGCCCGTTGATGCCGGGGTGCGCCCCGACGTCGAACGGCAGCACCTGCACGGTGATGTGCGGCAGCTGCGACATCTCGGCGACGTGCTCCAACTGCTCCCGCATCACCTGCTTGCCGCCCACCACGCGGCGCAGGCCGGCCTCGTCGAGCACCACCCACAGCCGCAGCGGGTTGTTGTCGGCGGAGATGCGTTCCTGGCGCCGTATGCGGACCTGCACCCGTTTCTCGACGTCGGCGACCGACGTCTCGGGCAGGGCGCCCTGGATGAGCGCCTCGGCGTACGCCCGGGTCTGCAACAGGCCGGTGATGATCTGCGGTTCGTAGGTCCGCAGCGACTCCGCGTCGGTCTCCAGGCCGATGTAGACGCTGTACGGGATGTCCCCGAAGGCGTGCCACCAGCCCTGCTGGCGCGAGTCCTTGGCCATCTGCATCAGCGAGTCGACGATCCGCTGGTCCTCGACCTCGTAGACCCCGCACAGGTCGCGGACGTCGCGCTGGCTGATGCTGCGCCGGCCGTTCTCCAGGCGGCTGATCTTCGACTGCGAGACCAGCAGCCGCTCCGCCACCTCCTCGGCCGTCATGCCCTTGAGCTCACGGAGCCGGCGCAGCTCCTGGCCCAGCCGACGCCGCCTTACGGTGGGATTGACACTCGACGCCACGGGACGTGCACCTCCGGCTGCGTGACTCATACTTGCCACTTTGCGTATCTGCTGCTGAGCAGACTGCCACCAAGGTGGTTTCTACCGCTGGCAAACGGTCTATATGCGCCGCGTACACGCCAGTTCGGGACGCCACCCGTACACATGGCCGTGCGGGGCGGCGGGCCGTGCCGCCGTCCGGGCATGCCGGACGTACGGTCGGTCCCGCCGCCCCGCGCGGACCTGCGGCTCCTGTGACCGGGCTTGGGGACTGGCGGTGCGGCGGTGCGGTACTGCGTGTGCGTCACGGCGGTGCGGTGCGGCCCGGTGCGGCTCAGTGGGCCACCGCACGCGCCATGGATCCGTGGCGTGGTTGCGCCGGAACACCGCGGGCGGGTTCCGGGGCCGGCCTGGCACCCGGTCCGGCGGCCTGACGGCCGGCCGGGGCCGGTGCGCGGCGTGGCTGGGCCCCCGCGCCGTTCTGGACGTCCATCACCGCGTGCGCCACCAGGCCGCCCATGGGGTCGTGCCTGATGAGGTCCCGCAGGCGGGACCGCGACGAGCGTCCTTCGTTGCCCGGATAGAGGTGCTTGCCGAGACCGACCGCGTGGGCCAGCGCGGCGAGCGCCGCGGTCCGCGGGTCCGGCGGAACGCCGGTGCGGATCGCCGAGTCGAGGCGGGCCTTGATCTCCCTGCTGATCGCCGTGTCGGTCGCCTGGTAGCGAGTCGTCGGCAGCACCCCGCACATCTGGCCCTCAACGGCATGCACCATGCCGCATCGCTCCAGATGCGAGAGGTAGGTCTGGCGCAGCCCCAGGCGGGGCCCGCCAATCCAGTTGACCGCCCGTACGGGAGCGCCACGCCTTCGCAGCAACTCCAACGCGCAGTCCAGTGTTGGATCTCCTGTCGGCCGTGGTGCCACCACGGCGATACGATCCCCGTCTGGGGCTATCCGTCCGGCCAGCGCCAGCTCCACCAGCTGTGCTCCGGCCAGACCGAGGTCGAGCGACTGCGGCTGCGCAGTGGTACCCGTGGTCGGGTCCAGTGCCAGCAGCAGAAGCTCCTCCGGAATTGTTCTGCGGCTCCTGCCCATCCATGCCTCCCCGCGTGGATGAGAGACAGGGTGACCCCTCTCACATTGGTCTGTCGAGGGTGCGTGACCGGTTCGTAGTGGAACCAGTAGGTATGTCGTTCTCGTCTTCCGCGTGGGTTCCCCCCGTACACAGGACACTGGTAAATGGTTTCGGTACGGGATCGGCAGCGCGCACAGTACGTGCGGCGCATGGAGGAGGCATCGGTGGCGGGCGAGTCCCCCGACAGGTCGAAGCAGCGCGAGTCGTCGGAAGAACCGACGTCGGGGAGCGCGGGTCCGGTTCCCGAAGCCAGGACCGAGGCGAGCAAGGCGCGTGATCCGCGGCTGGCGGTGACGCGGGAGGACGCGAAGTCCTCGGCGTCCGCCGGGTCCGACGGCTCCGAGGGCCCCCGCGGGGGCGTCGACACGGCGACGCGGGTGCTGTCGGTCCGCGAGACGGAGGCGGAGGAGTCGGCCGTGGAGGCGGAGTCCGCCGACGAGGCCGACGAGGCCGACGAGGCCGACGAGGCCGACGAGGCCGACGCCCCCGACGTGCCCGAGGAAGCGGATACGCCGGAAGAGTCCGAGAAGTCGGATACGTCCGGCACGTCGGAGGAAGAACACGACGCCGGGGACACCACCCCCAGCGACGGGCGTCTGCGGGACGCCGTCGCGGCCTGGGTGGCGACCGCGGACGAGCGGGCCGCCGCCAACGCGCGCCTGGACTCCCAGGAGCCCACAGAGGCCACAGAGGACGCCGAGGAGGCCGAGGACGCCGCGAAGGGCACCGAGGACGACGGCGACCCCGACGACGCCCCCTCGGACGCCGGCGCGGACACGGACACGGACCCCGAGCCGGATGCGGAGCCGGATTCGGACGATGAGCGCCCGGTCGACCAGCCCACCGCCGTGTTCCAGACGCAGCGACCCGCCAATCCCGCCGTCGACCAGCCCACGACGATGCTGAAGCTGGGCGACAAGAGCGACAAGAGCGACAAACCCGGCGAAGTCGAGCGGACCAGCAAGTTCGTGGCGCTGCGCCACCTGGACGAGCCGTCGACGCGCAGGCCGCCGGAGCCCCCGGAGCCCCCGAAGGCACCGAAGGCCCCGTCCGAGCCCCCCAAGGCGCCGCAGGCCCCCCGTACCGCCGCCACCGCCGCCGTACCGCAGGTCGGGCCCGAGCGGACGACACAGCAGCCGCTGCCGCCGAAGCCGCCGCTGGACCTGCTGGCGGAGCTGACGAACACCCCGCCGCCCCCGGAGACCCCGCTGCGGACGACGGTGCGCCGGGTCAAGATCTGGACGCCGCTGGTCGTCCTGCTGCTGATCGTCTTCGCGGTGGCGCAGTCGATGCGCCCGCTGCCCGCACCCACCCTGGACCTCACGGCCAAGGACAGCTTCACGTTCGAGGGCGGCAAGCCGGACATCCCCTGGCCGTCCAGCGGGCAGGCCGCGCTCGACGTGCAGGGCATCGGCACGTTCGGCTCGTCCGGCGACCAGAAGCCCGTACCGATCGCGAGCGTGGCCAAGGTCATGACCGCGTACGTCATCCTGCGCGACCACCCGCTCAAGAGCGGCGCCGAAGGGCCGGACATCAAGATCGACCAGGCCGCGGAGGACCAGTCGCAGGCGGGCCAGGAGTCGACGGTCAACGTGTTCGAGGGCGACTCGATCTCGCAGCGTGAGGCGCTGGAGAGCATTCTGATCGCGTCCGCGAACAACGTGGCGCGGCTGCTCGCCCGCTGGGACGCGGGGTCCGAGAAGGCGTTCGTGGAGAAGATGAACGCCGCCGCGAAGGACCTCGGCATGACCAACACCACGTACACCGACCCGTCGGGCCTGAACAACACCACCGTGAGCACCGCCGTGGACCAGGTGAAGCTGGCCAAGGCGGCGATGACGGAGCCCGCGTTCCGCGAGGTCGCGGCGATGATGTCCTACGACGACTACAAGGGCGTGAACCACTCCAACTGGAACCACCTGGTCGGCCACAACGACGTCGTCGGCATCAAGACCGGCACCACCACCTCCGCGCTCGGCAACCTCGTCTTCGCGGCGAAGAAGGACGTCGACGGCGAGACCCGGACCATCGTCGGAGCCGTGGTGCGCCAGCCGGCGGGCGGCGCGGACAACACCATCCTCGGTGCCGCGCTGGACTCCAGCGACAAGCTGATCCGGGCCGCGCAGGACACCCTGGAGTCGTCGACGATCGTGAAGAAGGGCAGCGTCGTCGGGTACGTCGACGACGGTCTCGGCGGCCGTACGCCGGTCGTCGCCACGCAGGACGTCAAGGCGGTCGGCTGGGCCGGGCTGACCGTGAAACTGACGTTCAAGGCGGACGAGGTGCCGCACACGGCGAAGGCCGGGACGAAGGTCGGCACCCTCGCGGTCGGCGACGGCGGCAGCAGCGGCGCGGTGAAGGTGCCGGTCGCTCTGCAGGACGACCTCGCCGAGCCCGGCTTCACGGACAAGCTCACCCGCGTGGGCTGACGTCGGGCCCGACCTGGGCTCGGCCGACGCCCCCGCGCCCCCGTGGCCGACCGGCCGCGGGGGCGTTCGCGTGGGGCGCCGAAAGTGAGGAAGCCACGGTGCGGGCGTGCGTGCTAGCGTCACGAAACGGGGCAGTCGCCGGTCGCCGGAACGGGACACGGCCCAAAGCAGAAGACGGGACACGGGGAGTGCCTTCAGGTGGCCACTGCGGAGCCGACACGCGCCGACAACGCCGATTCGGGCCCGGGAGCCGGCCCGCGACCACGCGTACCCGCGCCGCGCGGGGAGGGCGACGGCCGTGACCCGGAACGCACCGCACCGGAAAGCACCGCACAGGAACGCACCGCACCGGAAGCGCCCGACGGCGACCGTCCGCAGGCGCCGTCCGCGATGAACACCGCGTTCCACGCCGTGCGTGAGCGCATGCTGCGCCACCCCGTGCTGTCCGTGACCGTCCTGGCCGGCGTCCTCCACATAGTCTGGTTCTTCACGTTCGCGAACAGTGGCGGCGACCTCGCGGCCCAGGACGCGTGGGCGGAGTTCGTCGGCCGGCACCCGGACTCGGCGTACAACCTCGCCTGGTACGGCGGCATGCACCCGGTGTCGTACAGCGTGGTCTCGCCGTATCTGATGTCGCTGCTCGGCGTGCGGACCACGATGATGATCGCGGGCACGCTGTCGGCGGGTCTGCTGACGATGATCCTGATCCGCAGCCGGGTGGTGCGCAATCCGCTGTGGGCCTCGCTGGCGGGCCTGTTCGGGCTGCTGGGCAACGCCGCGTCGGGGCGGGTGACGTTCGGTCTCGGCATGATGTTCGGTCTCGGCGCGGTCGCCGCGGTGTTCTGCTGGCCGCACCGCTGGCGGTACGAGCGCTGGGCCAAGGGCCTGTGCGCCGCGCCGCTGGCCGCTCTGTCCACGATGGCCTCGCCGGTCTCGGGCCTGTTCGTGGGTCTGGTGGCGGTCGCGCTGTTCCTCCAGAAGCGGCGGCCGGGTGCGTGGGCGCTGGGTCTGGCGCCGAGCGCGGTCGTGGGGCTGTCGGCCTGGCTGTTCCCCTTCTCCGGCACCCAGCCGATGGCCTTCGGCTCGGCGGTCCTGCCGATCCTGTACGCGGGCCTGGTCTACGCGTTCGTGCCGAGCACCTGGAAGACGGTGCGGATCACGTCGGCGGTCTACGGCCTGTCCGTGCTGCTGGTCTGGGTGATCAGCTCGCAGATCGGCTCCAACATCACGCGTCTGGCGATGCTCTTCGCCGGGGTGGCGCTGGTGGCGGCGCTGCCGTTCACGGTGCCGAAGTCGCGCAAGTGGTACGCGCTGGTGGTCTCGCTCGTCGGCTTCGTCGGCTGGATCGGCTTCAAGTCGGCCGACGACATCATCCACACCACGCCGGCCGCCTCGTGGGCGCGGGAGCTGGCGCCGCTCATCAACGAGTTGAACGAGGTCGGTGCGGAGAAGGGCCGGGTGGAGGCCGTACCCGCGCGCTCCCACCGGGAGGCGTCGGCGCTCGCGCCGTACGTGAACCTGGCCCGCGGCTGGACCCGCCAGGCCGACATGGAGCGCAACCCGCTCTTCTACGACGACACGCTCAACTCGGCGAACTACCACGAGTGGCTGAAGCGATGGGCCGTGCACTACGTGGTGCTGCCCAAGGGTGAACCGGACGGCGACGGCGGCAAACGCGAGCGGGAGCTCTTGCAGCGGGGTCTGCCGTACCTGAAGCAGGTCTGGGGGGACGCCAACTGGCAGTTGTTCCAGGTGACCGACCCGACGCCGCTGGCGGAGCCCGACGCGGTCGTCCAGCGGGCCGAGCAGGACGAGTGGGTGATCGACGTGCGGCGGCCCGGCCGCATCCTGATCCGGATGCCGTACTCGCCGTGGCTGAGCCTCGTCGACGCCGAGGGCAAGAAGCTCGAGCCGCCCCAGGAGACGGAGGCCTCCAAGAACGGCCCGGAGGGCACGCCGAAGACGTACGACAACGTCAACGGCTGTCTGACGGAGACGGAGGAGACCGCCGAGGGCGACGTGTGGACGACGCTCGTCGCCCCCGAGGCGGGCACGTACCGGCTGTCGTCGCCGTACGGGCTCAAGCGGGGCACACCATGCCCGGAGGAGCTGAGGTAGCCCCGCGGGAACAGCGGAAGCTGTTCACGTAGATGAACCGAGGTCAGTAAGCCGAACTTTTTTACTTCCTCTTGACCCTCCCCTTCCTTGTCGTGCCCGCGTCGGCGCAACCACGATGAGCGGGCACTTCGCGCTCTGCCTCGCTCTGCCTCGCCCCTACCCCGCTCGTGCGAAGTGCCAGCCAGCTGAGCGGAGTTCACAAGGCGGACCCCGGAAGGGGGCACATGAACGGTCTCGACTGGTCCGTGCTCATCGGCTACTTCGCCGTCATGGTGGCGATCGGCGTCTGGTCGCACAAACGCGTGGACGACGTCAGCGACTTCTTCACGGCCGGTGGCAAGATGCCCTGGTGGCTGTCCGGCATCTCGCACCACATGTCCGGCTACAGCGCGGTGATGTTCACCGGCTACGCCGGCATCGCCTACACCTACGGCGTCACCTCGTTCGTGACGTGGTCGTTCCCCATCGCGCTCGGCATCGCCATCGGCTCCAAGCTGTTCGCGCCGCGCATCAACCGGCTGCGCTCACGGCTGCACGTGGCCTCGCCGCTGGAGTACCTGAAGAACCGGTACAACCTGCCCACCCAGCAGGCGCTGGCCTGGTCCGGCATGCTGCTGAAGATCGTGGACGTGGCCGCGAAGTGGGCGGCCATCGCCACACTCCTGTCCGTCTTCACCGGCATCACCCTCAACCAGGGCATCCTGATCACCGGCGTCATCACGGGCATCTACTGCACGATCGGCGGCCTGTGGGCGGACGCGCTGACCGAGCTGGGCCAGTTCATCATCCAGCTGCTGGCCGGCATCGCGATGTTCGTGGCCGTGGTCATGAAGCTCGGCGAGTACGGCGGCTTCTTCGGCGTCTGGGACGAGCCCGCCCTCCAGGGCCACGGAAAGCCGCTGGTCGGCCCGTACGGCACGGTGTTCCTGCTGGCCTTCCTCTTCATCAAGCTCTTCGAGTACAACGGCGGCATGCTCAACCAGGCCCAGCGCTACATGGCCACCCGCAACGCCCACGAGGCCACCCGGTCGGCGCGGCTGTCGGCGGTGCTGTGGCTGGTCTGGCCGCTGGTGCTGTTCTTCCCCATGTGGATGTCGCCGCTGCTGGTGGAGTCGCAGAAGCCGGACGGTTCCGACTCGTACGCCCTGATGACCGAGCAGTTGCTGCCGCACGGACTGCTCGGCCTGGTCATCGTCGGCTTCTTCTCGCACACCATGGCCATGTGCTCCTCGGACGCCAACGCCATCGCGGCCGTGTTCACCCGGGACGTGGCACCGGTGCTGTCGTCGCGGGCGCGGGCCTGGGGGCAGCGGTCCGGGCTGCTCGCGGCGCGGCTGACGACGGTGATCTTCCTCGGTCTTTCGATGGCGGTGGCGACGCAGGTCGACTCGCCGACGTTCAAGGACATCATCACGGTGGTCATCAAGTGGGTCGCCGGGCTGATGGGCCCGATCGCGATCCCGATGATGCTCGGTCTGCTGCGGCCCTTCCGCCGCTCGGGACCGACCGCCGCGCTCACCAGCTGGGCGCTGGGGCTGCTCGCCTTCTGGCTGGTCAACTACCCGATCAGCTGGAACGTCGAGGGCGGGGTGCCGCTGGAGTACCAGGTCTCCATCCCGCTGGCGGTCTCGCTGGTCCTGTACATCGTGATCGGCTACCTGAGGCCGGAGGACACTCCGGAGCGGCTGGCGGTCATCGAGCGCGTCAACACCGACGGCGACGATGACGCCGCCGGCGCGGCGGCCGCGGTCCCAGCGCCCGCGGGCGGGGCGGACGACGCGGTGGCCCGCAGCAGGGTGAGCGACTAGCCCGGCGCCGACCGCGCCCCGGCCGATACCCGCGACGACGGGCACCGGTCGGGGTGCGGTCGGGGTGCGGTCGGGTCAGCGCAGTTCCTGGATGCGGATCTGGTTGCCGGCCGGGTCGCGGAAGGCGCAGTCGCGGATGCCGTACGGCTGCTCGGTCGGCTCCTGGACGATCTCGGCGTTCCCGGCGCGCAGCTTGTCGAAGGTGCCGTCGAGGTCCTTGGTGGCCAGCAGGAGCCACCCGTAGGTGCCCTTGGCCATCATCTCGGCGATGGTGCGGCGCTCGGTCTCGGTGATGCCGGGGTCGACGGCGGGCGGTGACAGCAGCAGCGAGATGTCCGGCTGGTCGGGCGGCCCGACGGTGATCCAGCGCATCGTGCCCTGCCCCACGTCCTGGCGGACCTCGAAGCCGAGGACGTCGCGGTAGAAGGCCACGGACGCGTCCGGGTCGTCGTGCGGGAGGACGGTGGTGTGAATGCTGATACCCATGCCGCCCACGCTAGCGGCGCCGAGCCCTGTGGGCCCTAGCCGCGCGGGTAGCGGGTCAGCCAGCCCGGGGACGAGCCGGCCGGGCCGTGCAGGGCGGGGCCCTGGGTCATCTCCATGGCGAAGTCGTCGGCCAGTTCCAGGAGGGTCGCCCGGCCCTCCAGCTCGGCCAGCCAGGCCGGGGGCAGAGCGGTCTCGCCGTGCAGCGCGCCGAGCAGGCCGCCGGTGAGGGCGCCGGTCGCGGCGGAGGGGCCGCCGTGGTTGACGGCGAGCCGCAGCCCGTGCCGTACGTCCTCGCCGACGAGGGCGCAGTACACCGCGGCGGCGACCAGCCCCTCCGCCGTGCCCTCGCCGATCAGCTCGGTCACCCGCGCCGGGGTCGGCAGCCCCTGCCGTACCGCGCCCAGCGCGTGCTGGAGGGCCTCCGCCACGGGCTGGTGCCCCGGCCGGGCGGCGAGCAGGGCGAGCCCGCGCTGCACGGCGGCGTCCAGGCTCTCCCCGCGGGCCAGCCCGTGCACGATCACGGCGTACGCGCCCGCCGCGAGGTACCCGGTGGGGTGGCCGTGGGTCTGCGCCGCGCACTCCACGGCGAGCTGGGCGACCAGCTGCGGCTCCCAGCCCACCAGGAGACCGAAGGGCGCCGACCGGGCGGCCGCCTCGGGCCCGCGCTCGCCGGGGTTCTTGGGCGCCTCCGGCGTGCCCATGGTCTCGTCCCCGAGGCCGAGCAGCAGCGCGCGCGGGGCGTCCCGGCGGACGTACAGCCACTCCTCGTGGGCCAGCCAGCCGTCGTCCTTGCGCCGCAGGTCGGGCCCCCAGTCACGCTGGGTGGCGGCCCAGCGCCGGTAGGCCCGGTGCAGGTCGGTCGGCGGATGCCAGGCGCCGGTGTCCCGCCGTACCTGGGCGCGGATCAGCCCGTCCACGGAGAACAGGGTGAGCTGGGTGAGGTGGGTGACCGCGCCGCGCCGGCCGTAGGCGGGGGCCAGGTCCGTCAGCCCCTCCGCGCCGTGCGCCTCCCGGATCCCGTCGAGGTCCAGCCCGTCGACGGGCGCGCCGAACGCGTCCCCGACGGCCACCCCGAGCAGCGCCCCGCGTACCCGGCTGCGGAAGTCCTGCTGCTCGGCACGCCCCCAGACGGCACCGGCTGTCGCGCCCACCTGGACCTCCCCTCGGCATCGACTTGGTCCGTACGTACGACGTCCAGCACTGTATTCGAAGGGAGAGGGTCGGTTCAGGGCCGGAACGGTGTGGAAACGTTCACGTCACGACGCACGTCTCCCGGCAGCAGCGCACGAAGTCCTGGACGACGGGGTTGTCGTCGTCGGCGGGGGCCCAGGCGACCCCGACCCTGCTGGGGCTCACTGAGCCGACGGGACGGTAGACGACGCCGGGGCGGGTGTAGAAGCGGGCCGCGGATTCGGGGGCGAGGGCGACGCCGTATCCGCTGGCGATCGCGGTGAGCCAGTCGTCCGGCTGCTCGGTGACCGCGCCGACGCGCACCGGGTGGCCGTCGCGCTCGTCGGCGGCCAGCCAGTGCTCGCGCCAGGGGCCCGTCTCGGGCGGGGCCGCCACGAAGGGTTCGTCCCACAGATCACGGAAATCGATCGTCTCGCGTCCGGCCAGGGGATGTGACTCGGGGAGCGCCACGCAGCGGGGCTCGCTGAACAACTCCACCACCCGCAGCGCTTCCTGACCCGGGAACGGCAGCCGCACCAGGGCGACGTCCACGTCCGCGTCGGCGAGTCCGGCGGACGGGTTCGACCAGGCGGCCTGCCGCATCTCGGCCCTCCAGCCCGGCCGGCGCCGGGCGAAGTCCGCGATGATCGGCTGTGTCGCCTCGTTGGCGGCGCTGGCGAGGAACCCGACCCGCAGCACGCGGGCCGCCCGGCTCGCCGCGGACCTCGTCTCCCGCAGTGCCCCCTCCCACCCGGCCAGCAGGGCGGGCACCCGCTCGGCCAGCGCCCGCCCCGGCGCGGTGAGCGTCATGCCGGTCCGCGACCGCGCGAACAGCTCCACGCCGAGCCCGGCCTCCAGCTGCCGGATCTGCTTGGTCAGCGCGGGCTGGGAGACGTACAGCCGCTGGGCGGCCCTGGTCAGGGTCCCTTCCTCCGCCACGGCTGCGAAGTACCGCAGCAACCGGGTGTCGACATCCATGCCGCCAGGTTATAGCCGCAGGTATTGGACGTCGCGGCAGGCAGCGGTGAGGCTGGATCCAGGGAAAGGACTGGAAGGAGAGAGACTGTGTTCACCGCCTACGTGGCCGTCACCGTCGTCGCGATCGTCGCCGATGCCGGGATCGCCGTCGCGGACCTGCTGCGGGCCCGGTTCGTACTCGCCAACTCGGCCGAGGTGGGGGTCCCCGCGTCGTGGATCCCGTGGCTGGCCGGCCTCAAGCTCGCCGGAGCCGCCGGACTCCTCGCCGGCCTGCTGGGCGCCGAGCCCCTCGGCATCGCCGCGGGAGTCGGTCTCGTCCTCTTCTTCATCGGCGCGGTCGCCGCGCACGTCCGCGCACGCGTCTTCCACAACATCGCCTTCCCGGTGGGCTACTTGGCCCTGAACGCGGCAGCGCTCTGCCTGACCGCCGCGTAGGCCCCTGTCCGTGACAGTTCGGCCCAGACGGTCTTGTTGGGAGCCGGTCCCGCGTCGACGCCCCAACGGTCCGCGTACGCCGCCACGATGAGCAGCCCACGCCCGCCTTCCACACCCGGCTCCGCGATACGCGGGACCCGGTCACCCCGGGCGTCCGTCACCTCGATACGGAGGGTGCCGTCGGCCGCCAGCCGCAGTGTCAGCCGGAAGTCCCGCCCCGGCACGCGCCCGTGCAGTACGGCGTTCGACGCCAGCTCGGCCACGACCTGCGCCGCACCCTCGGACGGCACGCCCCAGTCGTCTAGTTGGCGCTCCACGAGCAGCCGCGCGAGCCGGGCACCTCTTCGCGTCGCGGACAACTGGATGGCGAACTGCCGCGTGCCAGAGGTGATTCGTAGGTCCAATTTCGGATTCACGTCACCCAGCGTGCTTGCCTGTCCCTACTCTGAACAGCCACGACCTCGGTACCGAGCGTGACCGTCCGGGTGCCCGCCGTGGTCGTACGGGTCGTACGTCGGGAGGGGAAGACGTGGAGGACGAGGAGACCGCGGCGGTACTCAAGGCGGTCGGGCGGCAGATCAAGATGTGGCGCGAGGCCGCCGGGATGCGGCAGGCGGAACTGGGTGCCGCCATCGGTTACGGCGAGGACATGGTGTCGTCGGTCGAGCGTGGACGGCGCGTACCCAAGCCGGACTTCCTGGACAAGGCCGATGAGGTACTGGGCGCGGGCGGCAAGCTCGCGACCATGAAAGAGGACGTGGAGAAGGCCCGCTACCCGAAGAAGGTCCGGGACCTGGCGAGGCTGGAGGACGAGGCGGTCGAGCTGGGCGCGTACGCGGGTCACCACATCCACGGGCTGCTCCAGACGCCCGAGTACGCACGCTCGTTGTACGCGATGCGCCGCCCGGCCTTCACGGAGGAAGAGGTCGACCGCTACGTCTCCGCCCGCATGGCGCGGAAGACCGTGTTCGACCGGATTCCCCGCGCCCAGCTCACCTTTGTCCAGGAAGAGGTGACGCTACGGCGCCCGCTCGGGGGCAGAATGGTGCTCCGTCAGCAACTCGAACACCTGTTGGAGGTCGGGAGGTTGAGGCACGTCGAGATCCAGGTGATGCCGACGGCCCGTGAGGATCACGCGGGGATGGCGGGGTCGCTCCGCCTGCTGAAACTCCGGGACGGCAAGACACTCGGACACCTGGAGGCCCAGTTGCACAGCCGCCTCGTCAGTGATCCCCGGGATGTCCAAGTCCTGGAAATGCGCTATGGAATGATCCGGGCGCAGGCCCTCACGCCTCGTGAGTCACTGACCTTCATCGAGAAAGTCATGGGAGAAGAGACATGACCTCCGCCCTGGAGTGGTTCAAGAGCAGCTACAGCAGCAACGACGGCCCCGATTGCGTCGAAGTGGCGATAGCCCCGGCCGACGCCACCGTCCACGTCCGCGACTCCAAGAGCAGGGAGGGCGCCCGCCTGGCATTCGCGGACGCCCCCTGGGCGGACTTCGTGGCGTTCACCGGCCGGCCGGCGTAGCCCCGGGGTGGCCCCGGGGTGGCCCCGGGGTGGCCGGCGGCTACCTCAGACGCCGCCTGAAGAACTGGGCCGCGTCCTCCCCCGCGAACTGCGGGACGCCGGTGTGCCCGCCCATATTGGCGTGCAGGGACTTCTCCTTGGAGCCGAAGGCGTCGAACAGGTCCAGGGCTGCCTGCCGGTCGTTGCCTTCGTCGTCCCACTGCAGCAGGACGTGCAGCGGAATGGTGACCTGGCGGGCCTCCTCGAACATGGCGCGAGGCACGAAACTCCCGGCGAAGAAACCGGCGGCCACGATGCGCGGCTCGACCACCGCAAGGCGAACGCCGATGGAGATCACTCCCCCCGAGTACCCGACCGGGCCGCCGATCTTGGGCAGCGACAGGAGGGCGTCAAGGGCGGCCTGCCATTCCGGGACCGCCTTGTCGACGAGCGGGAGGATGAGGGCGTCGATGATCTCGTCGCTGACCGGCTCGTCGGCTTCCATAGCCCGGCGCAGGTCGGCGCGGGCCTGCTCGGCGGCGGCCCAACGGGGCCGGTCACCGCTCCCGGGGAGCTCGATGGTGGCCGCGGCGAAGCCGTCCGCCGCGACGTGCTGGGCCCGCGCCACCAGTCGGGGGTACATCTTGTGCAGTCCGAGCGGGGGGTGGCCGAGCAGGATCAGCGGCACAGGTGCGGACGCGGACGCGGATGCGGGCGTCCACAGGATGCCGGGGATCTCGCCGAGGGTGAATCCGCGTTCGAGGACGCCGTCGGCGAGGCGCTGTTCGGAAGTGAAGTGAAGGGCCATGATCGTGCCTTTCGGGAGTGCTGCTGAACGGCGCTCCCGGACGACCTATCGCCCGACCGTGTCCCCGGAGGAGAGCACCCATGTCGATACGTTCACGGGTACCACCTCCTCGTTCTCTCGCACGGCCGTCGGAAACGTAGCAGTCGCCGACGCGGTCCGCCAACAGGATTTCCCGACCCGGCGGTTCGGCGAGGTCACGCTTCGAAGAGATCACGTTCCCGGACCTGCCTGCTCGCGGCGCTCCCGGCTTGGGGATAGTGCTGCCATGGCCAACATCCCACGCACCACCCTCCCTCTCGCAGCCACCGTGCTCACCGCGTTCCTCGCCCTCTACATCGCTCTCGTGGCGCTCGGGAACATCACCGACTTCGACAGCAACCAGCAGTTCGTGCGGCATGTTCTCGCGATGGACACGACGTTCAAGGACGACGACCTGATGTGGCGGGCAATCACGAGTACGGGCGTTCAGGACACCGCCTATGTCGCGATCATCGTCTGGGAGACGGTCGCCGCGCTCGTGCTGATCTACGCGACCTGGCTGTGGATACGCCGGGACGAGGGGAGCGCGCGGCGCATGACCACGTACGGCACGCTGATGCTCGTGCTGCTCTTCGGCGTCGGGTTCATGGCGATCGGCGGGGAGTGGTTCGCGATGTGGCAGTCGGCGGACTGGAACGGGCTGGACGCTGCGCTGCGGGTGCTCCTGCTGAGCGGACTCGTGCTGATCGTCGCCCACCTGCCGTTCGGCGGGGGCGAGACTAGCCGACGACCGTGACCTTCGTGCCGGTCGTCGCGAAGCCCCAGACGGCCGTGGAGTCGGCCTTGTGGAGCCGTATGCCGCCCGTCTTCGCGCCGGAGGCGGGCGGGGGCGGCGAGGAGCCGTCGACGGCGTTGGAGAAGGCGACCGAGACGCCGTCCTCCTGGGCGAAGTAGACGATCTGCTCGATCTGCACCCCGTCGGAGCCGGTCGTGGCACCCTCCGCGCGGCTGCTGACGGTGTAGGTGCCCGGGTCGGGGTCGACCGTGCCGGGCCACACCGTGAACGTCCGCCGGGTCGCGTCGCCGGCGTCGACCAGCCAGACCCGCTTCTGGTCGAGCGAGTACACGACCCGTCGCCCGGTGCCGGAGCCGTCCGGCACCCGGGCCGGCACGGTCTCCTTCGGCGACGGGTCCTTGCCCGCGGACGCCGTGGGGGCCGGCTCGGTCGCCGCGGCGGTGGGGTGGGGCCCCTGGTCCGCCTGCACGGCCAGGAAGGTGACCCCCGCGATCGCGCCCACGGTCAGACCGGAGACCCACGCCCATGAGGGAAGTCGGGCAGGCACGGGCACGCATCTCCTCAGCTACGAGACCTCAGCTACGAGAACCCCGACACTCCCGGGGGCCCGATCATCGTACTGCGCGCCCGCCGGGCCCCCGCCCGCCCGCGCCTCAGTCCAGCAGCGGCAGCAGCTCCGGCAGATGCCCGTCCGACTCCCGCGCCGCCCGCTGCCGCTCCTCGGGCACCGGCCCGTACAGCGTGGTCCGGGGCTTCGCCGGGCGGCCCGCCGCGTCCGCGACCGCGATCAGGTCCTTGACCGACTTGTACGACCCGTAGGAGGAGCCCGCCATGCGCGAGATCGTCTCCTCCATGAGGGTGCCGCCGACGTCGTTGGCGCCGGAGCGGAGCATCTCCGCCGCACCCTCCGTGCCCAGTTTGACCCAGCTTGTCTGGATGTTGGGGATGTGCGGGTGGAGGAGGAGCCGGGCCATCGCCGTCACCGCGCGGTTGTCGCGGACCGTCGGACCGGGCCGCGCGATGCCCGCCAGGTACACCGGCGCGTTGGTGTGGATGAAGGGGAGCGTCACGAACTCCGTGAAGCCGCCCGTGCGCTGCTGGATGCCGGCCAGGGTGCGCAGGTGGCCCAGCCAGTGCCGGGGCTGGTCGACGTGGCCGTACATCATGGTCGAGGAGGAGCGCAGGCCCAGCTCGTGGGCCGTCTCGATCACCTCGATCCAGGTGGCCGCCGGCAGCTTGCCCTTGGTCAGGATCCAGCGCACCTCGTCGTCCAGGATCTCCGCCGCCGTGCCCGGGATCGAGTCCAGGCCCGCCTCCTTGGCCTCGCTCAGCCACTCGCGGATCGACATCCCCGTGCGCGTCGCGCCGTTGACGACCTCCATCGGCGAGAACGCGTGCACGTGCATGCCGGGAACCCGGGCCTTCACCGCCCTCGCGATGTCGAAGTACGCCGTGCCCGGCAGGTCCGGGTGGATGCCGCCCTGCATGCAGACCTCGACCGCGCCCACGTCCCACGCCTGCTCGGCGCGGTCGGCGACCTGGTCCAGGGAGAGCGTGTACGCGTCGGCGTCGGTGCGGCGCTGGGCGAAGGCGCAGAAACGGCAGCCGGTGTAGCAGACGTTGGTGAAGTTGATGTTCCGCGTGACGATGTACGTCACGTCTTCACCCGTCACGGACTTGCGTACGTCGTCGGCCACCTTGCACAGGGCGTCCAGCGCCGGACCGTCGGCGTGCAGCAGGGCCAGCGCCTCGGCGTCCGTCAGCCGCGTCGGGTCGTCGGCCGCCGTGGCGAGCGCGGCGCGCACGTCGGTGTCGATGCGCTCGGGGACCATGCCGGGCGCGGCGGCCTCGCGCAGGGCGCCCCAGTCGCCGTACACCTCGTCGAAGTCGTCGCGGCGGTCCGACGTACGGCCCTCGGTGTCGATGGTGGTGTGCAGGTCGGTGCGGCCGGTCGCGGTGAACGCCTCGTCCGGCTCCTGCCACGGACGCCCCTCGACCGGCGCATTCGGGAGCGCCAGGCCGGTCGCCGGGTCGGCGAGGGCCGCCACGTGCGGGCGCAGCCGCGGGTCCAGCCAGGGCTCGCCGCGCTGGACGAACTCCGGGTAGACACAGAGACGTTCCCGAAGTTCGAAGCCGGCCGTGCGGGACTTCTCGGCGAGTTCTTCGATCTGCGGCCAGGGCCGCTCCGGGTTGACGTGGTCGATGGTGAGCGGGGAGACCCCGCCCCAGTCGTCGATGCCGGCGCCGATCAGCCGCTCGTACTCGGCGTCCACCAGGTTCGGCGGGGCCTGGAGACAGGCGGCGGGGCCCATGATGTGCCGGGCGACGGCCACCGTGGCGACCAGCTCGTCCAGCTCCGCGTCCGGCATGCCGCGCATCGCCGTGTCGGGCTTGGCGCGGAAGTTCTGGATGATCAGTTCCTGGATGCCGTGGTAGGCGCGGGAGACCTTCCGCAGCGCGAACAGCGACTCCGCGCGCTCCTCGTACGTCTCACCGATGCCGATGAGCAGGCCCGAGGTGAAGGGGACCGAGGAACGTCCGGCGTCCTCCAGGACGCGCAGCCGCACGGCCGGCTCCTTGTCCGGGGAGCCGTGGTGCGGGCCGCCGGGCTCGGACCACAGCCGGGTCGCCGTCGTCTCCAGCATCATGCCCATGGACGGCGCCACCGGCTTGAGCCGCTGGAAGTCCGTCCAGGACATCACGCCGGGGTTGAGGTGCGGGAGCAGGCCCGTCTCCTCCAGGATGCGGATCGAGATGGCGCGGACGTACGCGATCGTGTCGTCGTACCCGTGCGCGTCCAGCCACTCCCGGGCCTCCGGCCAGCGGTCCTCGGGCTTGTCGCCCAGGGTGATGAGGGCTTCCTTGCAGCCGAGGGCGGCGCCCTTGCGCGCGATGTCGAGCACCTCGTCCGGCGACATGAACATCCCGTGCCCCGCTCGGCGCAGCTTGCCGGGGACGGTGACGAACGTGCAGTAGTGGCACTTGTCCCGGCACAGCCGGGTCAGCGGGACGAAGACGCTCTTCGAGTACGTGATGACGCCGGGCCGCCCGGCCGCCTCCAGGCCCGCGTCCCGGACCCGGGCGGCGGACGCGGTGAGGGCGTCGAGGTGCCCGCCGCGCGCCTGGAGCAGCACGGCGGCCTCGGACACGTCCAGGGCGACGCCGTCCCGGGCGCGTTTGAGGGCGCGACGCAGGGAGTTCTCGGTGGGGCCGGCCGGGTCGGCGGGTCCGGTTCCGGAGGTCGCGGAAGTCGTCATCCTTCGAGCATACGAGCGCCGTGATCAGGACGGGTTTCCCGTCCCGCCGGCCCCACCGCGCGGTTCCCCGCCCTCAATGCCCCCAACCCCTTTCCTTGCACGGGAGTTCACGGCTCAATACGAGGGTTGCACGCACGACCCCTGCACCACCGATGTCATGACCGTGACGACACAGGGAGCAGCAGCATGTGCGAGGACGACCACGCCGGGATCGGCAGACGCGCGATGTTCGTGACGGGAGCCGCCGCCGCGCTTACGTTGGGAAGCGTGAGCTTCGCCTCAGCGGCACCGCGGGAACAGCGGAAGCGAACGGTGCGCGGCACCCTGCCCACCGGCTCGCCCGACTTCGTGTACGTACCCGTCGAAGTCCCGGCCGGGGTGCGCGAGATACACGTCGCCTACACCTACGACCGCCCCACCCTCCCGGCCGGCACCCAGGGCAACGCCCTCGACATCGGCCTCTTCGACGAGCGCGGCACCGAGCTGGGCGGCCGGGGCTTCCGGGGCTGGTCGGGCGGGGCGCGCACCGAGTTCTTCGTCCGGGCGGACGACGCGACTCCCGGGTACCTCCCGGGGCGGATCCGGCCCGGCACCTGGCACGTCGCCCTCGGCCCGTACACGGTCGCCCCGCAGGGCCTGTCGTACGAGATCACGATCACGCTGACGTACGGCGAGCAGGACGAGACCCCCCGGCCGGTGTACCCGCCCGAGCGGGCCCGGGGCCGGGGCCGCGCCTGGTACCGGGGCGACTGCCACCTGCACTCCGAGTACTCCGACGGCCGCTACACCCTCGCCGAGATCGCGGAGCTGGCCCGTGCGGCGGGTCTGGACTTCATCAACTCCTCCGAGCACAACACCCACTCGGCACACGCGCACTGGGCGGAGCTCGCCGGGGACGACCTGCTGATCCTGCTCGGCGAGGAGGTGACGACCCGCAACGGCCACGTCGTCGCCCTCGGCACCGACCCCGGCACCTTCGTCGACTGGCGCTACCGGGCCCGGGACAACCGCTTCGGCCGTTTCGCCCGGCAGATCCGCCGCGCCGGCGGTCTGGTCGTCCCGGCCCACCCCCACGCCACCTGCATCGGCTGCAACTGGAAGTTCGGCTTCGGCGAGGCCGACGCGGTCGAGGTGTGGAACGGCGCCTACACACCCGACGACGAGGTGGCGCTGGCCGACTGGGACGGCATGCTGGTCGCGTCCGTGCGGGACGGCGGCCGGGGCTGGATCCCGGCGATGGGCAGCAGCGACTCCCACCGCTCCCCCGACGTGATCGGCCGCCCGCAGACCGTCGTCCTCACCGACGACCTGACCCGGGACGCGATCCAGGAGGGCATCCGGGCCGGGCGGTCCTACGTCGCCGAGTCGTCGCGGTTGTCGCTGGCCTTCACCGCGTCCGGCGGCCGGGGCGAGCACGCCGGTATCGGCGAGCGACTGCGCGTGGACGGCGACACCCCGGTCACCGTCCGCCTGGAGGTGACCGGCGCCCCGCGCTGCACGGTGCGCCTCGTCACCGACCAGGGCGTCCTCTTCACCGGCGATCCGCTGCCGGTGTCCGGCGCGGGCGTCGTGGAGTGGCGGACGACCGCCTCGTACGCGGCGTACGTACGGGCGGAGGTGCGGCACGAGGCGGCGCTGGGCCCACTGCCGGGAGCGCTGGCGGCCTTCACGAACCCGGTCTTCCTGGGACGGTAGCCGCGCCTCCGTCGTCGAGGTCGGCGACGACCGCCGCGTGGTCGGAGGGCCGGACCCCGTCGACGGGGCGGTCGCCGGCCCGCCGTACCGCCCCGGCCCCGCCGGGACCCCGCGGGTGGGGGGGGGGCCGCGCCCCGCGGGGGGGGGGGGCCGCCGCCCGGCCCCCCCCGGGCCCGCGCCCCCCCCCCCGGGGGTCCGGGCGGGCCCACGTGCACGTGGTCGATCCGCGCGCTCAGCCCGCCCGGTCCGTCGGGGTCCCCCGGGCCCCAGGTGCCGGACGGCAGGCCGGGGCCGGCGTGCTCCCAGGCGTCGTGGAGCCGAGCCGTCCGCAGCAGGCGCACCTCCGGGGATTCGGGGCGGGCGTTGAAGTCACCGGTGACGACGGCCGGGAAGCCGGTGCCGTGCCGGTGCGCGGCGACGAAGTCCACGAGGGCCGCCACCTGTGCGCGCCGCGTCTCGAACGCTCCGGGACCCGAGTTGAGGTGGACGGTGAAGAAGGGCACCTGGTGACCGGGCGCGTCCAGCCGGACGTGGAACGCCAGCCGCCCGTCGCCGACCTCGTCGGGGGCCGGCAGCCGCAGCACCGCGCGCTCCACGACGGGCCAGCGGCTGAGCACCCCGGTGCCGATACCGACCGAGCCGTCCCCGATCCGCCGCTGCCACCGCTCGGGTGCGGGCGAGGGCGCCCAGGCCCAGTGCAGGCCGAGTTCCCGCGCCAGCCACCCGGCGAGGTTCTCCCCGTCGGCGTCGGCCCACACCTCCTGAAGCCCGACCACATCGGGCCGCAGCTCCCGCAGCACGGCGAGGATCGCCTTCTGCCGCTCGGCCCACGCCCCGAACCGCCACCACACGTTCCACGTCACCACGCGCACACCCACACACCACCCGTCCATCCGCCATGCCCCGCCCGTCCCCCTGAGGTTTTCCGGCAGCATGGAGACACAAGAGGACGGGAGCGTGAACGAACGATGTCGATGTCGTCCAATGCCGAGAAGCCGCCCAAAGACGAGACACCCAAAGCCGAGAAGAAGTACCGGGCCGTCACGGCCTTCCAGCGCCGCCTCAACACCGTCGTGCGCCGGCTGCCCGGCCAGACCCTCCTGGAGACCACCGGCCGCGTCTCCGGCCTCCCCCGCCGCACACCGGTCGGCGGACGCCGGGTCGGCGACGACTTCTGGCTGGTCTCGGAATTCGGCGAGCGGTCCCAGTACGTCCGCAACATCCGCGCCGACCCGCGCGTCCGGGTGCGCGTCCGGGGCCGCTGGCACCCGGGAACGGCCCACCTCCTCCCCGACGACGACCCACTCGCCCGCCTGCGCCGCCTCCCCCGCTTCAACAGCCTGGCGGTACGCGCGATGGGCGTCGGGACGGGGCTGCTCACGGTGCGGGTGGAGCTGGAGGGGTAAGGCGCCAGGTGAGGAAGCTGTGATCGGCGCCCCCCACAGCTGACGTAGTCGGCATGAACAAGGCAAACTGGCGTGGTTGCTCAGGATGTCTAGGGGGACGGCATGGACGGTGGACCGCGGGTTCCGGAGCAGCGGCGTCCTGGAACCCCGGCGGAACCGGACGGGTCGGCCGCGCTCCGCTTCGGCGTGCTCGGACCGGTGCGCGCCTGGCGCGGCGAGCAGGCGCTGGCCACCGGCTCCCCCCAGCAGCGCGCGCTGCTGGCCGCGCTGCTGCTCCGCGAGGGGCGTACGGCGACGGCGGCCGAGCTGATCGACGCCCTGTGGGGCGAGGAACCGCCGTCGCAGGCGCTGGCGGCGGTGCGGACGTACGCGTCCCGGCTGCGGAAGATCCTGGACCCCGGGGTCCTGGTGAGCGAGTCCGGCGGGTACGCCGTGCGGGGTCTCGCCGACGGGGCGCTGGACCTCGCGGGGGCCCAGGACCTGGCCACCGGGGCCGAGAAGGCGCGGACCGCGGGGGACCTGTGCCACGCCCGTGACGCCCTGCGCGGCGCGCTGGCGCTGTGGGACGGCGAGGTGCTGGCGGGCGTTCCGGGGCCCTACGCGGAGGCGCAGCGCGTCCGCCTGGAGGAGTGGCGGCTGCAACTCCTCGAAACCTGCCTGGACATGGACCTTGAGCAGGGCTGCCACGCGGAGGCGGTCTCGGAGCTGACGGCGCTCACGGCGGCGCACCCCCTGCGCGAACGCCTGCGCGAGCTGCTGATGCTGGCCCTGTACCGCAGCGGTCGCCAGGCGGAGGCCCTCGCGGTCTACGCGGACACGCGGCGCCTGCTCGCCGACGAGCTCGGCGTCGATCCCCGTCCCGGCCTCCAGGAGCTCCAGCAGCGCATCCTCCAGGCCGATCCCGGCCTCGCCGAACCGTCGGCACCGGCCGCGGAGACGGCGTCGTCCCCGGTACGCCCTGCGCAACTCCCGGCGACGGTGCCCGACTTCACGGGCCGGGCGGCCTTCGTGCGCGAGCTGAGCGACGTACTGGCCTCGGCGTCCGGGGACGGGAGCGGGAACTCCGGCCGAGTGATGGCGGTCTCCGCGCTGGCGGGCATCGGCGGCGTGGGCAAGACCACCCTCGCCGTGCATGTCGCCCACCGGGCGCGGGCCGCCTTCCCGGACGGGCAGCTGTACGTCGACCTCCAGGGCGCGGGCGCGCGGGCGGCGGAGCCGGAGACGGTGCTGGGCTCGTTCCTCCGCGCCCTCGGCACGGCCGACTCGGCCATCCCGGACTCCCTGGAGGAGCGCGCCGCCCTCTACCGCTCCGTCCTGGACGGCCGCCGCGTCCTCGTCCTCCTCGACAACGCCCGTGACGCCGCGCAGGTACGCCCCCTGCTGCCCGGCACGGACGGCTGCGCGGCGCTGGTGACAGCGCGGGTGCGGATGGTGGACCTCGCCGGGGCGCAGCTGGTCGACCTGGACGTGATGTCTCCCGAGGAGGCGCTGGCCCTCTTCACGAAGATCGTGGGCGAGGAACGGGTGGCCTCGGAGCGGGAGGCGGCGCTGGACGTGGTCGGCGCGTGCGGCTTCCTGCCGCTGGCGATCCGTATCGCGGCGTCCCGGCTCGCGGCCCGCCGCACCTGGACGGTCTCGGTCCTCGCGGCGAAGCTGGCGGACGAGCGTCGCCGGCTGGACGAACTCCAGGCCGGTGACCTGGCGGTCAAGGCCACCTTCGAGCTGGGCTACGGCCAGCTGGAGCGCGCCCAGGCCCGCGCCTTCCGCCTCCTCGGCCTGGCCGACGGCCCGGACATCTCCTTGGCGGCCGCGGCGGCGGTGCTGGACCTTCCCGTGGAGGCCACGGAGGACCTCCTGGAGTCCCTGGTCGACACGTCCCTCCTGGAATCGGCGGCCCCGGGCCGCTACCGCTTCCACGACCTGGTCCGCCTCTACGCGCGTGCCTGCGCGGAACGGGACGAGCATCCGCCGAGCGAGCGGGGCGCGGCGTTGTCGCGGTTGCTGGACTTCTATCTGGCGACGGCGGCGGGGGTCTACGCGATCGAGCGGCCCGGGGATCGGCTGGTGGACGGTCTGGAGCGGACGGTGCACCCGGGGCTGACGTTCACCGAGGGTTCGGCGGCCCTGGACTGGTTGTACAGCGAGGCGGCGCCGTTGCTTGCCTGTGTGCGGCAGGCGGCCGGAACGGACAGGCTGCGGCGAGCGGTGGACCTGCTCTGGGCGGCCAAGGACCTGGCGGAGTCCGGCGCGAACTCTCACCAGTACGAGACGACTGCGCACGCGATGTGCGGCGCCACCGAAGCCGCAGGGGACGCACACGCCGAGGGCCGGGCCCGGACCACGCTCACCAATGTCCTCCTGGTCTCCGGCCGCATCCAGCAAGCCTCCGAACAGGCGGAGCAGGCCATGTCGCTGGCGGAATCCGCGCAGGACACCACCGCGGTCAGCTGGGTCGCCAACGACCGGGGGCTCATCTCGCTGCACCAGGGCCGGTACGCGGACGGACGAGGCTTCCTGGAGCAGGCCATCGAGGGGTACCGGGCAGCCGACAACCGTGCCGGCGAAGCGCTCAGTCTGTGCAACCTCTCCCGCGCGCATCTGGGCATGGGCAACACCGCGAAGGCAGTGGCCATCGCGCATCGCGGGCTGACCGCGCAGCTCGACATCGGCCGGACCATGCGTCTCGCCAACGGGCACTTCACGCTGGGTATCGCACTGACGAAGGCCGACCGCCACAGCGAGGCTCTGCACCAGTTCTCCGACGCCCTGGGAATCTTCGAGGCCCACCGACAGCGCTTGTGGCAGGGAACGACCAACTTCCGTATGGCCGAGGTGCACTTGGCCGCCCGTCGTCCCGCGCAGGCGGCACAGCACTCCGAGCAGGCACTGGCGCTGGGATGCATCGGCGGTGACCGAATGCGGGGGAACGTCCTGACACTGCTGGGACGTTCACTCTCCGGACTCGGACAGGCAGACCGGGCGAAGGCGTGCTGGCAGGAGGCCCTCCACCTCTACGAGGCCAACGGTTCTCCGGAGGCGGACGCCGTACGAGCGCTGCTGGAGCCCGCGACAGCAGCCTGAGGCAGGTAACAGGGCCGTTCAGCATTCGTTTATCGCCCTCCGTCACGCTCGTTCCTGTCACACCGTCGCGTCGGGGGGCAGACGGGGTGGCTGGGAGCCCGGGAAGTATCGTGCGGCTCCGAATGCCCGTCCGGCGGCCCTCGGGGGAGCTTCCGGGCGGGCGTTGCTCTCTTTCCGACCTCGCAGCAAAGGAATGAAGACATGAGCGACAAGAAGCAGGACGCGAAGGTCACTACGCAGGACAACGCGATGCCCACGCCGCCGGCGAACGACGAGACCGTCACCACGCAGGACAACGCCATGCCCAGTGAGCCCGCCCAGGACACCATCACGACGATGGACAACGCGATGCCCACCCCGCCCGCCCTGGACCGGGACGGCAAGTAGACCTTCTTCCCGCACGGGGATCGGCCGCGGCGGCGCGGAGGGGAGCCGCCGCGGTCGTGGTCGTTTTAATGCGTCGACAGCGCGCGCCGCGACCCGGCAGAGTGGCCGCCCGTGACGAGCAGTGAGCTGTGGACCCGTGCGACCGCCGACCGCTACGACGCCGAGGAGGCCGAGAACTCCTCGGCCGCCGTCCTCGCACCGACTCTCGACTTCCTCGCCGGGCTCGCCGGAGACGGCCGGGCCCTGGAGTTCGCCATCGGAACCGGCCGCGTGGGCGTCCCGCTCAGGGAACGCGGCGTGCCGGTCGCCGGCATCGAACTGTCCGAGCACATGGCCGCCGTACTGCGGCGGAAGACCGACGAGGACACCCTCCCGGTGACCCTCGGGGACATGGCCAAGACCGTCGTCCCCGGCGAGTTCGCCCTGGTCTACCTCGTCTACAACACGATCACGAACCTGCTCACCCAGGACGAGCAGGTCGAGTGCTTCCGCAACGCCGCACGCCATCTGCGCCCCGGCGGCCGGTTCGTCATCGAGCTGGGCGTGCCGCCGCTGCGGCGCCTGCCGCCGGGCCAGGTCGCGGTGCCGTTCGACGTGTCCGACCGGCATCTCGGTTTCGACACCTTCGACCTGGTCGAGCAGATCCTCGTCTCGAACCACTTCACCCGCGACGACGACATCGACGGCGGCCACTACCGCCGCGACAACTCCCGGCACCGGTACGCCTGGCCGGCCGAGCTGGACCTGATGGCCCGGCTGGCCGGCATGGAGCTGGAGCGCCGCGTCGCGGACTGGGACGGGTCGCCGTTCACCCAGGACTCCGACAAGCACGTCTCCGTCTGGCGCAAGCCGGCCTGAGCGTGCCCCCGGCTCAGGTGGTCCGGGCCGTCCCCGTGCCCTTCTCCGCGTCGAGGGCGTACACGCAGCGGTCCTTGCTGCAGGCGTAGACGATGCCGTCGCGGACGACCGGGGGGCCGGTGATCTCGCCGCCGGTCGCGAGCTTCCAGCGGAGGCGGCCGTCGTCGGCCTTGAGGGTGTAGAGGAGGTGGTCCGTGGAGCCGAAGTGGATGCGGCCCTCGGCGACCGCGGGGGCGCCCACGATGTCGCCGCCCGCCTGGAAGCGCCACTTGGGGGTGCCCGTGACCGCGTCCAGCGTGTAGAGGCCCTTGCCGCTGCCCACGTGGACGTGGCCCGCGGCGACCAGGACCGGGTCGGTCGAGGAGCGGGCCTCCGTCGCGATGCGCCAGCGGTCGCGGCCGTCGGTGGCGTCGAGGGCGTAGACCGTGCCGAGGTAGTCGGCGAGGTAGACGCCGCCGCCGGTCACCGCGGGGCCGGGGACGAAGGCGGGCGGGGCGAGGAAGACCGCGGGGGCCTCGAAGTGCCAGCGGACGTGGCCGGAGGCGACCTCCAGGGCGAGGACCCGGGTGCCGGCCGCGACGTAGACGTATCCGTCGGGTGCCTGGGTGACCCGGACCGGTACGCCGCCGCAGGAGGCCGCGTCGCCGATGGGGTACGACCATCTCTCGTCGCCGGTACGCGCGTCCAGGGCGCGCAGCCGGGCGTCCTGCCAGACGTACACCGTGCCGTCGTGGAGGGCGGCGCCGGCCTCCGGGGACTCGAAGTCGGTCTGGGCGCCGGTGATCTCCCACAGCTTCTGGCCGCCGGAGGCCTCCCAGCCCTGGACGCCACCGCCGCGGGTTGCGGTGACGACGGTGCCGCGGTCGGCCTGGAGGGAGTACACCCAGGCGTCGGTCTGGACGCGCCAGAGGTCGCCGCCCTCGCGGGCGTCGAGGGCGAACAGGGTCGGGCCGTCGGAGGCGTGGATACGTCCGTCCGCGACCGCCATGGACCAGGCGACGTCCCGGGTCTTGAAGCGGCGGCGTCCGGTGGCCACGTCCAGGGCGTGCACCTCGAAGGAGGTGACGTAGACGAGGTCCCCGGCGACGCGGGGGGTGCCCCAGACGTCGTTGGACATGCGGAAGCGCCAGGGGCGCCAGCCGGCCGGTGACGCCTCGGGCGGCGCGCTGGGCACGGGCGGGGCGGCCGGCAGCGCGGGGTCGGCGCCGTTGACGCCGGGGCGCACCCGGGACCAGGACGCGGTGAGGGCGGACTCCGGCGGGGGTGCCGCGACGGCGGCGGCGCGCATGTCGGCGACGCGCGGGCCGGGCCCGATGGGCACGGCAGCGCCGGCCAGCCGGACCGGTCCGGCGTCGGGCGCGCCGACGGGCGCGGGGACGGCCGGTCCGCGCGGGGACGGCGCCGGTACGACGGGGTCGTGCGCGGGCGGCGGCGGCAGCTGGGGCGCCGGGACGGCGGGGCGGGCGCCGGACGGGCCCGGGCCGCGTCCGCCGGACGGGGCGGGCCTGAGCGCCGGGCGGCCGCCCCGGCGGCCCTCGATCAGGCTGACCGCACGCTCGGGCAGCCACGCCGACGCCGTACCGCTGTCGTCGGAGCCGGAGCCGAAGAGGTGCGGGGCGAGCTGGGACTGGAGGTCGGCGGGGTTGGGGCGGCCGGTGGCCTCCATCTGCATGCAGGACTCGATCAGCGGGCGCAGCTCGTCCGGGAGTCCTTCGAGGTCGGGGCCCTCGCGCAGCAGCATGAAGACGGTCTCGACCGGGTTGGCCCCGTGGAAGGGCGGGTGCCCGGTGGCGGCGAAGACCAGCATCGAGCCGAGCGAGAACACGTCGCTGGCGCCGGTGACGCTGCGGGAGTCCTTCGCCTGCTCGGGGGACATGTAGGCGGGGGTGCCGACCGCGACGTTCGTCATGGTCAGACGGGTGTTCGAGACGCCGGACGCGATGCCGAAGTCGATCACGCGGGGGCCGTCCTCGACGACGAGGACGTTGGAGGGCTTCAGGTCGCGGTGGACCAGGCCCGCGCCGTGGATCGACTGGAGCGCCTCCGCGACGCCCGCCGCCAGCCAGCGCACCGCCTGGGCCGGGAGCGGCCCGCACTCGTTCACTATCTCCTCGAGGGAAGGCGCGGGGACGTACGCCGTGGCCAGCCACGGCACCGCGGCGCGCGGGTCGGCGTCGACCACGGCCGCCGTGTAGAAGCCCGAGACCGCGCGGGCCGCCTCCACCTCGCGCGTGAAGCGGACGCGGAACAGCTGGTCCTCCGCCAGTTCCGTGCGCACCGTCTTGATCGCCACCCGCCGCCCGGACGCCGAGCGCGCGAGAAAGACCAGCCCCATGCCGCCGGCGCCGAGCCGGCCCAGCACCTCGAACGGCCCGATCCGCCGCGGATCGTGCTGCATCAGCTGATCCACCACTTGCCTGCCACCTCCCCGTACGGGCCGCGCCACCCACTTATGTACGCGACCGAAGTGCAGCGTCTCACCACCGCACCTGCGTGGCGCCACGCACCCTGATTCTTCCTGTCCGAGCCGCTGGTGGCGAACCTGGGGACAATCGGGGTGTCTCGCCGCATCCCGGGCGCCGGGACTCCGCTGCCCGGCGCCGGTTCAGCGCTGGAGCAGCGCGAACGACGCCCCCTGGCCGTCCGAGACCACCGCCGCCCGTCCGTACGACGTCTCGAAGGGCGGGACCCGCACCCGGCCGCCGAGCCGGGCCACCGTCCCGAGGGCGGCCTCGACGTCCCGGACCAGGAAGTGGACGAGGAAGTGCGGCGGCATCTCGGCGGGGAAGACGCCGGCGACCGGGGCGCGGCCGAAGTCGGGGTCGGCGTCCGGGCCGAAGAGGGCGTCGTGGAACAGGTCGCCGTAGAAGGCGTTCGCGGCGTCGGTGTCGCGGGCGTACAGCTCGGCCCAGGCGAAGGTGCCGGGCTCGTGCCGGCGCCCGAAGCCGGGGTGGCCGCCCGGCTCCCAGAGCGCGAAGACGGCACCCTCGGGGTCGGCGGCGAGCGCGCTGGTGCCCAGGTCACCGACCTCGTAGGGCGGGGTGACGATCTGACCGCCGGCCGCCCGGATCCGCCCGGCGAGCGCGCGGGCGTCCGGGGTGTGGAAGTACACGGTCCACACGGTGGGCATCCGGCCGTCCGTCTTGCGGACCAGCCCGGCGACCGGCTCACCGTCCAGGGACGCCCGCAGGGACTCCGTCGTCTCCTCGAAGGTCCAGCCGAACAGCTCGCCGTAGAACCGCCTGCCCGCCTCGACGTCGGAGAGCTGTGCCTCCACCCAGCAGGGGGTGCCCTCCGGACGGTCGGACGGACGGGCGGTCGCCCTCTTCTCGGATGCCCCGTTTTCAGCCATGCCGTCAAAGTAGCCGCGTCGCCCGCACCGCGCAGACCAGGCGCACCAGCATCTCTCCACTCACTCCACTCAAAGGGCCGCTCGGGCCCTCGCACCCCATTTGCAGTCGGCCGAATCGCGCTCGGATCGCCCGTCGGTAAGCTGACGGCATGACAGGACAAGTGCGTACCGTCGACGGCCGCGTGGCCGGTCGACGTGGGCAGGCGACCCGGCAGAAACTGCTCGACTGCCTCAGCGAAATGCTCAGCTCCTCCCCCTATCGCGATGTCAAAGTCATCGATGTCGCCCGCAAGGCCGGCACCTCGCCCGCGACCTTCTACCAGTACTTCCCGGACGTCGAGGGCGCCGTTCTGGAGATCGCCGAGACCATGGCCGCCGAGAGCGCTTCGCTGGCCGGGCTGACGGCGGGCCGTTCGTGGGTCGGCAAGGCCGGCTGGCAGACGGCACAGGAACTCGTCGACGGATTCATGGAGTTCTGGCGGAAGAACGACGCGATTCTCCGCGTCATCGATCTCGGTGCGGCCGAAGGGGATAAACGTTTCTCCAAGATCCGTATGAAGATCCTCAACTCGGTGAACTCCTCCCTCGCGGACTCCGTCGCCGACCTCCAGGCCAAGGGCAAGGTCGACAAGGACGTGAACCCCGCGGCGATCGCGGGATCCTTGGTCGTGATGCTCGCGGCCGTCGCCTCCCACCAGAAGGGCTTCTCCTCCTGGGGCGTCAAGCAGGCGGAACTCAAGCCGAATCTCGCCCTGTTGATGTACCTGGGCGTCACCGGCAAGAAGCCCACGAAGTAGTCCGCCGGGCAGTACTCCAGATACCACGCCCGTCAGCTCCACCGCTCCGCCGCGCCTCCGGCACCATCTCACCAGCCCCGCCCGCCGACCGCCCGCCCGAACTCGGCGACCGTGTCCCGCGCCAGGCGCCCTCCGCCCCAGGCCGCACCGACACGACGAACCGACGCCTCGAAGTTCGGCCCCGCGACGGCCAGGATCGGGGAACAGCCGTGCACCCAGCCGGTGTTGTGCTCAGCACCGACGCCCGTACCTGCTGGAGGAGACCACGATGGCCCTGTCCCGCGAAGAGCGTGAGAAGTTCCTGGCCGAACCGCACATCGCCGCGCTCGCGGTCGACGCGGAAGCCGGCCGCGCTCCGCTGACCGTGCCGATCTGGTACCAGTACGAACCCGGCAGCGACGTGTGGATCATGACCGGCCTCGACAGCCGCAAGAACCAGCGGATCCGCGCCGCGGGCCGGTTCTCGCTGATGGTCGACCGGCTGGAGCCCACCATCCGGTACGTGTCCGTGGAGGGGCCGGTCGTCGAAACAGTTCCCGCCACGGAGGAGAACCTGCGGGAGATCTCCGCCCGCTACCTCCCCGCCGAGAAGGTCGACGGGTACGTCGCCTTCGCCACGGCGAACCACGGCGAGCAGGTCATCGTGCGGATGCGGCCCGAGCGCTGGGTCTCCTCCGACCTCGGCTCGGTGTGAAGAGCGTCCACGAGCTGCTGAGGTCGCTGCGGGTGTGGGACCCCGCGGTCACCGAGCTGCCGCCCTTCGACCCGGCCGGCGCCCCCGGCAACCCGGTGGACCTGTTCACGCGCTGGTTCGCGGAGGCGGTGGCCGCCGGGCAGACCGAGCCGCACACCGTGTCGCTGGCGACGGCCGACGCCGACGGGCTGCCCGACGCGCGCATCGTGATGCTGCACGGCGCGGACGCGGGCGGCTGGTCCTTCGCCACGCACGCCGACAGCCGCAAGGGCCGTCAGCTGGCCGGACGCCCGTATGCCGCGCTCGTCTTCTACTGGCCGGTGCTGGGCCGCCAGGTGCGGGTGCGCGGCCCGGTCGCCGCGGCTCCGGCCGAGGAGGCCATGGCCGACCTGCACGCACGGTCGACGGGCGCGCTGGCCGCGGCGCTCACCGGCAGGCAGAGCGCGGAGCTGGACTCGCCGGACGAACTGACCCGCGCCTCGGAGGCGGCCTGGCAGCGCGCCGCCCGCGAACCGACGGCGCCTGCCCCGACCTGGACCCTGTACCACCTGCGCCCGGACGAGGTGGAGTTCTTCCAGGGCGAACCCCACCGCCGCCACGTCCGCCTCGCCTACCGACGGATGGAGAGCGACGCCGACTGGCATCGGCAGCTGCTGTGGCCGTGAGGGGCGGGCAGGGAGCGGCGCCCAGCATGGCGACCCCGCGCACGTCAGCGTGCCGCCGGTGCCGGCGGTTCCGCGTCCGTCGCGATACGGGCGTGGAGGTGTACGTCGCGGAAGCGGTCGTGACGGCCGGTCTGGAACATGGCCTCGCGCAGCGTGCCCTCGCCGGGGTAGCCGCACTTCTCGGCGATGCGGCAGGAGGCGTCGTGGCCGACCGCGTGGCCCAGTTCCAGGCGGTGCAGGCCGAGTTCCGCGAAGGCCCAGCGCGAGGCGAGCAGCAGGGCGCGGCCGGCAACGCCCCGGCCGCGGGCCTCGGGGAGCACCCAGTAGCCGACCCGGGCCACCTTCATCGGCCGGCTGATCTCGTTGACGCCCATGTGCCCCAGCGTCGTTCCGGTGTCGTCGTCCGTGACACGGAACGACACCGACCTGCCGTCGGCCTCGTCCCGGGCCCGGCCACGCAGCGACTCGCGGGCCCCGGCGAGGTCGGTCCACAGCTTGAGCGGTGTGTTCCAGCGCTGGAACTCGGGGTCCAGGAAGCCGCGCAGCCACGCCTCCGCGTCGGCGTCGGGGTCCCAGGAGCGCAGGCGCAGACCGTGTCCGCGGGGTTCGGTCGGGGCGGGGTCGAGGGCGTGCGTACGTGTGTGGGCCATCCGGCCATTGAAGCCGACCCGCGCCGGTCGTGACCGATCCGCAACCGATTCCGGTCTTGACCGAGACCCATCAACCCGGAGCGCGATTACGCTCGCCGCATGGCCGACTCCACAGCGTCCGCTGAACCGCAGCCCGCACACCCCGCGGACCGCCCCTTGTACGTCATCGGCGCCGGTCCCGGCGGCCTCGCCGTCGCCCAGGCGCTGCGCGCCCGCGGCCTGCGGGCGGTCGTCCTGGAGCGCGCCGTCCACGTCGGCGACTCGTGGCGGCGCCACTACGACCGGCTGCGGCTGCACACCACCCGCCGGCTGTCCGCGCTGCCCGGCCTCGCGATGCCGCGCCGGTTCGGGCGGTGGGTGTCCCGGGACGACGTGGTGCGGTATCTGGAGAAGTACGTCGAGTACCACCAGCTGGAGATCGTCACCGGCGTCGAGGTCTTCCGCGTCGAGCGCGCGCCCGGCGGCGGCTGGCTGCTGCACGCCTCCGGAGGCCGTGAGCTGACCGGCTCCGCGGTCGTGGTCGCCACCGGCTACAACCACACCCCGCGCGTACCGGACTGGCCCGGCCGGGACACGTACACCGGCGAGTTCCGGCACGCCGCCGAGTACCGCCACGCGGCCCCGTACGCGGGCCGGGACGTCCTGGTCGTCGGCGTCGGCAACACGGGCGCTGAGATCGCCGTCGACCTGGTGGAGGGCGGCGCCTCCCGGGTCCGGCTCTCGGTGCGCACGGTGCCCCACATCGTGCGCCGCTCCACCGCCGGCTGGCCCGCCCAGTACAACGGCGTCCTCGTCCGGCGGCTGCCGGCCGGTCTGGTCGACCGGATGGCCCGTCCGCTGGCCCGGGTCAGCGTGCCCGACCTGTCGGCACACGGACTGCCCCGCCCCGACACGGGCCTGCTGACCAGGGCGGCCGAGGGCGCGGTGCCGGTCCAGGACGTGGGTCTGATCGACGCGGTGCGCGCCGGCCGGGTGGAGGTCGTCGCCGCGATGGACGGCTTCGAGGACGGCAAGGTCCTGCTGGCCGACGGCACCCGCCTCGCCCCGGACGCGGTGATCGCGGCCACCGGCTATCTCCGCGGCCTGGAGGGCCTGGTCGGCCACCTCGACGTCCTCGACGGCCGCGGCAGACCGGTCGTGCGGGGCGGCCACACCCCGCCCGCCGCCCCCGGGCTGTACTTCACCGGCTTCACCAACCCCATCAGCGGCATGCTCCGCGAACTGTCCCTCGACGCCGCCCGCATAGCCAAGGCGGTCACGAAGCACGAGGGCGCCCGGGTCTCACGCCTTCCCGGCTGAGAGCGCGGGCGTCACCGGTCGCCGCCGGATCACCAGGGCCATCAGGGCCGCCGCCGCGCACAGGGCGCCGGAGGCGATCCAGACCACGTCGTAGGAGCCGAAGCGGTCGCGGGCGACGCCGCCGAGGAAGGCGACGAGGGCGGCGCCGACCTGGTGGGAGGCGAGGACCCAGCCGAAGACGATCGCGCTGTCCTCGCCGTAGTGCTCGCGGCACAGGGCCAGGGTGGGCGGGACGGTGGCGACCCAGTCGAGGCCGTAGAAGACGATGAAGAAGATCATCGGGGGGTGGACGCTGGGCGCCAGCAGGATGGGGAGGAAGAGGAGGGAGACTCCGCGCAGGGCGTAGTAGACGGCGAGCAGGCGGCGCGGTTCGAAGCGGTCGGTGAACCAGCCGGAGGCGATCGTGCCGACGACGTCGAACACGCCGATCACGGCGAGCAGCGAGGCGGCGGTCGTCACCGGCATGTGCTGGTCGTGGGCAGCGGGGATGAAGTGGGTCTGGATCAGGCCGTTGGTCGAGGCGCCGCAGATCGCGAAGGTCCCGGCGAGGAGCCAGAAGGGCCCGGTGCGGACGGCGGAGAACAGCACCGTGACCGCGCGGCGGGCGGCGCCGTGGACGGGGGCGGGCTTGGGTACGAACTCCTCGGCGCCGTACGGCTTCTGGCCGACGTCGGCCGGGTGGTCGTGGAGGAGCAGCCAGACGAAGGGGATGACGGCGAGCGCGGCGAGGGCGACGGTGACGGCCGCCGGGCGCCAGTCGTACGTCTCGACGATCCAGGACAGCAGCGGCAGGAAGACCAGCTGTCCGGAGGCGGAGGCGGCGGTGAGGACGCCGGTGACCAGGCCGCGCCGCTCGGTGAACCAGCGGTTGGTGACGGTGGCGGCGAAGGCCAGCGCCATCGAGCCGGAGCCGAGACCGACCAGCAGACCCCAGCAGAGGATGAGCTGCCAGGCGGAGTCCATCCACACCGTCAGTCCGGAGCCGAGCGCGATCACGGCGAGGGCGACGGCGACCACCCGCCGGATGCCGAAGCGGTCCATCAGCGCGGCGGCGAAGGGGGCGGTCAGCCCGTAGAGCGCGAGGTTGACGGAGACGGCGGCGCCGATCGTGCCCCGTGACCAGCCGAAGTCGTCCTGGAGCGGGTCGACGAGGATGCCGGGCAGGGAGCGGAAGGCGGCGGCACCGATGATCGTCACGAAGGTGACGGCGGCGACCCACCAGGCACGGTGGATGCGCGGGCGGCGGCGCGGCCCGGCGGGCTCCGGCCGGTGTACGGATGCTGCGGCGGCGTCGGTTGTCTGGGTCACGTCATCGAGCTTCGGGCAGCGGAACCGCTCGAGCGAGTGGCCCGGAGGACAGTGTTCGCTAGGATCAGGCCATGACGCCCGACAGCCCTCCCCGCCCGCACCGTGTCGTCGTCCTGGCCCTCGACGGACTGCTCCCCTTCGAGCTGGGCATCGCGCAGCGCATCTTCGGCCTCGCCCGCGACGAGCTGAGGCGCCCGCTGTACGAGGTGGTGACCTGCTCGGTCCGGCCGCCGGGCCCGGTCGAGACGGACGCCGACTTCGCGATCCTGGTCGGGAACGGCCCCGAGGCGCTGGCCACCGCCGACACGGTCGTCGTCCCCGCCTCCTACGAACTGGGCCCGGTCTACGACGACGGGGTGCTGACCGGGGAGCTGGCCACCGCGCTGGCGCTGATCCGGCCCCGCACCCGGCTCGTCGCGATCTGCACCGGCGGGTTCGTGCTGGCCGCCGCCGGGTACCTGGACGGCCGTCCGGCGACCACGCACTGGTCCTCCGCCGAGCACTTCCAGCGGCTGTTCCCGCAGATCAGGGTGGACGCGGACGTGCTGTTCGTCGACGACGGCGACGTGCTCACCTCGGCCGGGGTCGCGGCCGGCATCGACCTGTGCGTACACATCGTGCGCCGGGACCACGGCACGGCCGTCGCCAACGAGGTGGCCCGCCGCACCGTCGTACCGCCGCACCGGGACGGCGGGCAGGCGCAGTACATCGAGCGGCCGGTGCCCGATCCGCAGCAGTCCTCCACGACCGGTGCCCGCGCCTGGGCGCTCGGCCGCCTCGACGAGCCGATCCAGCTGCGGGACATGGCCGCCCAGGAGTCGATGTCGGTACGCACCTTCACCCGCCGCTTCCGCGAGGAGGTCGGCGTCAGTCCGGGCCAGTGGCTCACCCGGCAGCGGGTGGAACGGGCTCGGCACCTGCTGGAGTCCAGCGCCCTCTCCGTCGACCAGGTGGCCCGGGACTCGGGGTTCGGCACGGCCCAGTCGATGCGGCAGCACCTCCAGGCGGCACTGGGGGTCACGCCCACCGGGTACCGGCGGACCTTCCGGGCGGAGTTGTCCACAGCCTGTGGAGAATGAGCGGCGCCCGCGGGCGGGCGTACTCAGATATGTCGGCCGGCGGCGCGGCGCTGTCGCCCCGAGCACGGCATCGCGCGCCGCCACCCGACTCCGGCGCTCCCGCCCGGCTCCCGTCGCCCCCGGGGGAACCGCCGCCGAATCACGACCCACACTCGCCGAGGGCCCCGTCACCGGGCCCTCGTCGTCCCCTCGCGGCGAATCGTTGTCTACAAGCGTGAGGAAACGGTCACGATCCGTCAACCGGCGAGGGGTGTTTCATCCTTTGCGTCCATGTTCGTCGGGGACGCGCACGGAAGCACGCCCGGCGCACAGCGGCGTCACCGTCGGCCACTACACGACCTCGTACGCGAATCCCTCGTACGCCACCGCGCCGTCGCCGCTCCCGCACGCCGGTGCGGGGTCCTCGCGCTCGGCGCAGCGGTCCAGTTCGCACCAGATGCGCTTGCCGGTGCCCTCCCGGCTCCAGCCCCACCGGTCGGCGAGCCCGTCGACGAGGGCGAGGCCCCGGCCGCCCGTCGCCTCGTCGTCCACACAACGGGGCACCGGGGCAAGGTCGCTGGCGTCGTCCACTTCGAGACGGACGGTGGTCTCCTCGGGCTTCCCCGACTCCCCCGGATCCCCCGACTCCCCCGACTCCCCCGGCCCGGCCTCCGGCAGCACCAGCCGCAGCACGGCCGAACGGCCCGTGTGCACCACGGCGTTGGTGACCAGCTCGGAGACGAGCAGGACCAGCGTCTCGGCGAGTGACTCGTCGGCCCGTATCGCCGACCCGGCGAGCCGTGAGCGCGCCCACCGCCGGGCACGTCCCACTTCCGACGGGTCGGGCCGGACCTCCAGCTGCACTTGAAGCATCTGCACCGCTCACACCATCCGAACCGGCGGACACAAAGGCTCGCGCCTCACGTGGGCCACGATCGTAGCCATTCTCAGCATGGCCAGATCAACGGCCGGGGACGGGATCACGGCCCGTGATTCCGTTGTGGGACAGCATGGTTGACGTACAGTCACCCCAACAAGCGCTTCGGGCATATTCCAGCGCGAAGGAGTACCCGTGCGGCATACTGTGCGACGCGCGTTCCGGGGAGTCGAACAGGCGGCGGCCGACGGTCTTTCCACCCTGCGGGGCAAGGCGCGCACCGCCGCTTCCGGAGCCGCCCCTGGGGCTGCTCCGGCACGGCTGGCGCTCGCGACCACTCGCATCCCACACAAGGTACCGGAGCGTGGCACCGACTCCGGGCCGTGACGGGTGACGCGGCGGACACAACCCGGTATCAACGCTCAGTGACACCACGCCGCCACGATCCGCGACATCCGCTGCTACTCGGGCACGGTGAAGTACTGGGCGAAGGCCGGGACGATCTCCGCCTCGCCCACCTTGTCGTCGCCGTCGGTGTCGAGGCCGCCGGCGACCTGCCGGGCGGCGTCCTCGGGCACGCCGAGGGCGGTGAGCAGGCGCGCGGTCTCCGCGACGGTGGCGGACCCGTCGCCGTCGGCGTCGGCGACGTACAGCGCGGCGTGCAGGAAGGGGCGGGCGATCTCGGCGAACCGCTCCGGCCTGTCCCGCAGGCGCTTGACCGCACCGCTGACGAACTCCTCACGGGTGATGCGCTGGTCGCCGTCCCGGTCGGCGATGCCCGCGAGCCCCTGCCAGAGGGCCTCCGCGCCGCCGTACAGGGCCTGCCCCTTGTCGGACCGGGCGGCGACGCCGAACTCGCCGAGCAGGGCCTTGGCCGCCCCGCTGAAGTCGGAACGGTCGATGTACCCGTTGCCGTCCTGGTCGAAGATGCTGAACCGCGCGGCGATCCTGCGTTCGTACTCGCTGTTGACCATGGTTCTTCCGGCCGCCTCACGTCGGTGTCTGGTGCGTCTCGCCCGGAGCGTACGACGCCGGGCGCCGCCGCGGGCACGACTTACGCGGACAGGGGTCGCGGCTCGTCCCCGGTCGCCGAGGCGAGGTCGGGGTGGCAGTCGAAGAGCCGGCGTACTCCCAGCGCGCCGAGGACGCGGTTGACGTGGGAGCCGTCGGCGGCTCCCTGGGCCGGCAGTATCAGGCGCAGCCGGCCCTGGCAGGAGCGGATGAGCCGCCGGGAGGCGATGAGCACCCCGACGCCGCTGGAGTCGCAGAACAGGACCTCGGAAAGGTCCAGGACAAGGCTGTGCCGCCCCTCGGCGACCTCGTCGTGCACACGCTGCCGCAGCACCGGTGACGTCACCAGATCCAGTTCGCCCGACACCTGGAGCACGGCCCACTGGCCCTGCTCGCCGCCGGTCACATTGAACGTCACCACCATGCCCTTCATTCGCCGGATCGTCTGGATTCACCCGAAACGGAGGCCATGCCTACGCTTCTTGGCCGCGCGCCTGCCCAGCGGCCGTTCCCGCAAACACCCGACCGGAAACGGGGCCCGATCAGAAGAGGCTTGTTTACGACTGTTTCGATCCTGTTCGATCGAATTCGATCGAATTCGGTCGCGCGATAGAGGGTAGTAGAACCCCTTACCACCCGTGGCGGGCCGGGGGCGCACATTGCCACAAAGGGGCGTGCGCTGTCGGACGTGCCGACTACATTCGGGGAGGGAACGGCCGCAGGCTGGACGGCGGAAGGAACAGGGGGTGGAGGGCCGCATGGCGAAGAGGGACGTACCGATGCGCTGGGACCGCAAGATGCAGCAGCGACTCGCCCGCGGCGAGGCCGCCGCCCTGGGCGAGCTGTACGACCGGTTCGCCTCGCTCGTGCACGGTCTGGCACACCGCGTGCTCGACGACGAGCGGGCCGCCGACCGCATCACGCGCGACGTCTTCGCCCACGTCTGGGAGCATCCCGACGCCTACGACCCCCGACAGGGGCCGCTGCGCACCTGGGTCGCCACGCTCACGCACCGTTTCGCCGTCCAGCGGCTGCGGGCCACCGAGACGGCGGCCCTCGCCCGCGGCGGTCCGGGCACCGCCGAGGAACTGGAGACCAAGGTGCGCCACGCCTCGGTCGCCGCCCGCGCCGACTACATCGTCCAGTCCATGCCGGCCCCGCTGCGCGCCGCCCTGGAGCTGGCCTACTTCCAGCGCCGCGACTACCGCCAGACCGCCGCCGACCTCGGCGTCACGGAGGACGAGGCCCGCCGCCGCCTGCGCCTGGGCCTCCAGCTCCTGTCCACCGCCCGCAACGCGACCACCGCCCCACAGCCGCCCGGGGCTCCGCCGGGATACGGGGGTGCGGCATGACGGCCCACGACGAGAACGACGAGGACGCCCCCGCGGGCACGTCCGACGGCGCGGACGGCACCGGGGGGCGCGGTGACCTCGGCGGTGCCGGTGGCCCCAGCGACCCCGGCGGCCCCGCCCGGCCCGGCGAGCCCGGCGACCCCGGTGGTTCTGCCGGAGTCGGTGGGGCCGGCGTGCCCGGTGGTTCCGGTGGAGGAGATGGCCGGGGGCCGCGGATACCGTTGCCCCGGGTCTCCGTCGAGGACGGTGGGCGGACGTTGCCCGACGTGGCGGCGGTCGTGCTGGAGCATCACGTGCTGACGTCGCTGCTCGGGGCGTGGGCACTGGCCGCCTGCTCGCCCGAGGAGGCGGCGGCCGTCGAGGAGCACATCGGGGACTGCGCCGCCTGTGCCGACGAGGCCCTGCGTCTGCGCGAGGCCGTCACGCTGCTCCAGCGCCCCGAGAGCCTCGATCTGGACCCCGCCCTGCGCACCCGCGTCCTGGACGGCTGCCTGGAGCGGCGCCCGCCGCGTATCCCGGTGCCCGAGTGGGCGACCCCGTACGACGCCGAGACCGCACGGCTGGACGCGCTGCTCCAGGACATCGGGGACGCCGACTGGCACACGCCGGTCCGGCTGCGCTGGTTCGAGGCCGACGGCCCCGCGAGCCGCCGCACCACCGTCGCCGGGGTCCTCGCCCACCTGCTGACGGTGGACGGCACGGTCGCCGCCACCCTGGGCCTCGCCGACCCGATGGGCGACATCACCGCGCCCAGCCGCGCGCCGGCCGCCCGCACCGAGGCGTACTGGCGGGCCTCGCACTACCCGCCCACCCGCCTGGTGCGGGCGCCCTGGCGGGAGCAGAGCCACGGCATCGTACGGACCGTGTCGTTCACCGGGGACGCGGGCGGGATGCCGGTCTCGTACGGCGACTTCGACCTCCCCCTGCGGGACGCGATGCTGGACCGGGCGTTCGAGTGCTGGGTCCACGCGGAGGACATCGCCGAGGCGGTGGACTATCCGTACGAGCCGCCCGCCGCGCGCCATCTCAACCGCATGATCGACCTCGCGGCCCGGATGCTGCCGGGTGCCCTCGCGGCCCGCCGCCGGGCCGGTCTGGCCACGCCCGGCGTCCGCCCGCACCTGGTGCCCGCGGGAGAGCCGGGGCGCAGCCTGCGGCTGGAGATCGAGGGTTCGGGCGGCGGTGAGTGGTTCATCCCGCTCGACTCCCCCGGCGCGGTGGGCTCCGCCGATCACGAGGTGGCCCATGTCGCCCTGGACGGCGTGGAGTTCTGCCGGCTGGCCGCGGGCCACGTGCCTCCGGCGGATGCGGCGGCGGGGCAACTGGGGGATCGTGAGGCGATCAGGGACGTGCTGTTCGCTGCGGCTGGCTTGAGCAGGATGTAGGGGGGGTGCGGATGCGTCGGCGGGTACGGGTGCGTGGGTGGTTGCTCGCGCCCACGCGGCGGAGCCGCATATTCAACACAGCCCCGCGCCCCTTGACTGCGCTCACTGAACGCACCTCCAGGGGCGCGGGGAACTGCGCGACCAGCCACGGACTACCCGCTGGCCGCCGACGAAACGGAACCCCCCGAGCCGCTAGGCGAAGACCACCGTCCGGCGGCCGTTGAGGAGGATCCTCCGCTCCGCGTGCCACTTCACGGCCCGCGCCAGCGCCTGGCACTCCACGTCCCGCCCCACCGCGACCAACTGGTCCGGCGTGACATCGTGGCCGACCCGCTCGACCTCCTGCTCGATGATCGGCCCCTCGTCGAGGTCGGCCGTCACATAGTGCGCGGTCGCGCCGATCAGCTTCACGCCCCGCGCATGCGCCTGGTGGTACGGCTTCGCGCCCTTGAAGCTCGGCAGGAAGGAGTGGTGGATGTTGATGATCCGCCCGCTGAGCTGCTTGCACAGGTCGTCGGAGAGGACCTGCATGTAACGGGCCAGCACGACGAGTTCGACGTTCTCCTCGCGCACGATCTCCAGAACCCGGGCCTCGGCCTCCGTCTTGGTGTCCTTCGTCACGGGAATGTGGTGGAAGGGGATGTCATAGGACCCCACCAACTCCGCGAAGTCGGTGTGATTGGACACCACCGCCGCGATCTCCACCGGCAGCGCCCCGATCCGCGCCCGGAACAGCAGGTCGTTCAGACAGTGCCCGAACCTGCTGACCATGAGCACGATGCGCATCTTCTCGTCGGCCCGGTGGATCTGCCAGTCCATGTGGAAGGCGTCACCGATCGCCGTGAAGCTGGCGCGCAGCTTGTCCACGGTCACCGGGGCGTCGGCCGAGAAGTGGACCCGCATGAAGAACAGACCCGTGTCGTGGTCGCCGAACTGCTGGCTGTCCTCGATGTTGCAGCCGGTCATGAACAGGTAGCTCGACACGGCGTGCACGATGCCCTGCTTGTCGGGGCAGGACAGGGTGAGGACGTACTGGTCGGCCGGGCCGGCGGCCGAGGGGACGGCGGCGGAGGACTGCTCGTTCATGCAGGACAGGGTCCCATACCCGGCCCGCCGGCCCGCGCGCCGTCCCGCCGGGCGGCCCGCCTCAGACCGCCCGCGTCATGATCTGCAGCAGCTCCAGCGAGCGCGGCTCCGTCTCCGCGTCCTCGCCGTCACTGGCGGCCAGCCGCACGTGCGCGTCGCGCGCGGCCCGTACCGCCTCCGGCCAGTCCGGGTGGTCGAGATAGGCGTTCACCGCCGCGTCCGGCCCCACCTGGTGCATGATCCGCAGGACCCGCAGCACGGCGGTGTCGACCAGCGCCGCCTCCTGCGAGTCGCGGAAGACCGTGCCGACGTACTTCTCGGCGGACCAGTGATCCAGCCAGGTGTCCTCCACCAGCCGGTACACCGCGTCGGTGACGTCGCCGTAGCCGTCGACCCCGGCCAGCCAGACGTCCCGCTGGAAGGCGGGCGCGGAGAGCATGTGCAGCGCGGAGCGCACCTGACTGCGCCAGCGCCACCACGGCATGTCGTTGAGTGGCATGCCGCCCATGGTGGAGGAGCGACGGCCGCGACGGGAAGACTTCTCCGAACCTTGCACGGTCATCGATCGTACGTTCCTCTTCACGCGCGCCCCACCGGCCCCCGCAATTCACCTCCGCGTCACCACGCGTTGACCGCAGGTCACTTCCAGGTTGGCCGCGTGACGGAATCGTGCGGGTACATGACCGGCAGGCGACCCATCCGCAGCGCACACCCCGGCGGCCTCCGCCGCCGCTTCCGGGCCACCCGCACCGGCGTCCTGTCCGCGGGCGCGCTGGTGGCGTGCGCGTCGTTCGCCGCCGGCTGCGGGGTCGTCCCCGGTGCCACGGGGGGCTCCGGGGACGATCCGATCACCGTGATGACCTGGGCGCCGCAGGACACCGGCGCGACCAACAAGCCCGGCATGCCCGCCCTCGCCCAGGCCTACGCCCGCTGGATCAACGACCGGGGCGGCCTCGACGGCCGCAAGCTCAACGTGCTGACCTGCAACGACCACAACGACAGCGTGACCGCCGCGAAGTGCGCGCGCCGCGCCGTCAAGGAGAACGTGGTCGCCGTCGTCGGCTCCTACAGCCAGCACGCCGACTCGTTCTTCCCCGTCCTTGAGGGCGCCGGCATCCCGTACATCGGCGGCTACGGCATCACGAACACGGAGTTCACCAGTCCGCTGTCGTACCCGGTCAACGGAGGCCAGCCCGCACTGCTGGCCGGCCTCGGCAGCGCACTCTCCGGCGCCTGCGGTCCGGTCACGCTGGTCCGCCCCGACACGATCGCCGGCGACCAGCTGCCGGTGCTGCTCGACTCGGGCCTGACCTCGGGCGGGCACGAGCGGGCGCAGGACCAGCGGGCGCCGGAGGACGCCACGGAGTACGACGGCCAGTCCGAGCGGGCGCTGGAGCGGACGGCCACCGACTCCGCGGACCCGGGATGCGTGGTGCCCGTCCTCGGGGACCGCACCGGCACCTTCATGGACTCCTTCCGCCGGGCCCGCGAGGACCGCCCCGGGGTACGTACAGCGACCGTGCTCGGCAGCGTCGACCAGAGCACGATCAACGCGAGCGGCGGGCCGTCCGGCCCCTACGAGGGGGCGTACGTCACCGGCTGGTACCCGTCGGTGAGCGACCCCGCCTGGAGCGGGATGAAGAAGGTGCTCAAGGAGGAGGCGTTCGGGGACAACGACGTCGACGCGGCGGACGCCGGGGTGCAGACCACCTGGATCGCGTACACCGTGCTCGCCGAGGTCGTCGAGTCGCTCGGCGACGGCGAGGTGAGCGCCAACTCCGTCAGGCGCGCCCTCGACGGCGGGCTGAAGGTCGGCACGGGCGGGCTCACTCCGTCCCTCCAGTGGACCTTCGCCGACAAACTGGCCGCCGTCGGCTTCCCGCGCCTGGTCAACGCCGAGGTCACGCTCCAGGTGGTGCGGGAGGGCCGCCTGGTCTCGGCCCGTCAGGGGGCCGTGGACACCACCCGCATCCTGCAGAACGCCGACGTGACCTGAGCGGGCCGCGGGCGCGGCCCGCCCGCCGGGTCACAGCTGGGTCGGCCGGCGCTCCGTCAGGCCGTACTGCTTGGCGATCGCGTTCCACAGCCCCGCGGCCGTGGCCTTCTCCTTGCTCGCCGTGCCACTGGCCCGGTTTCCGGCCTGCGTATGGCTGGTGGTGCGGGCCTTGCCCTTCTTGCAGCCCTTCTTGCCGGCCGTCTGGTCGGCCCAGGCCGCGTAGTGGTTGTCGGCCGACGCCGAGGCCTGCCACGCCTTGTTGAGGGCGGTGGTCAGCTCGGTGTGCCGGGGCAGCTTGTCCACGGACAGCTTGGAGAGGCTCTCGACCAGTCCGGTGCGCTGCTTGGCGGCCTCGCGCAGGTCCTTGGCCGCCTTGGGCAGGTTGTCGCAGGACTTCACGTCGCCGACGGCGTTGATCACGGTGGTCCGGCCGGTGCCGCTCTCGGCGAGCAGCTTGTCCAGCTCCACGGCCTGCTGCCGGACCGGGTCGGCGGACGCCGGGGCGGAGGCCGACGCGGACTCGGAGGCCGGGGCCGTGGCGGAGACCGGCTGGTTCTCGCTCTTCTCGTCGTCGCCTCCCCCGCCGGCCATCATCGCGCCGGCGCCGACCCCGACGACGGCGATGACCACGCCGACGGCCGCGATGAGCGGCAGGCGTGAGCCGCCGCCGCCCCGACCGCCGTCGCCGTTTCCGCGCCGCCTGCCACCGCCACCGCCGCCGCCCGGGCCCTGGGGGGCGTACATGGACTGGCCGGCGGCGTGGTGCGGCTGCGGCTCGTCGAAGTGGGGCATCTGCTGCGTGGCGGAGGCCGGGCCGTCGGCGCCCGGGGCGCCGCGGAAGAGGTTGTCGAACTCGGCGGGCGGCTGCCGGCCCTCGTCACCGCTGGGCGCGGCGCCGTAGGGGGCACCGGCGGGGCCGCCGGGCACGGGCGCGATGTACTGCGTGGCCTCGGCGTCGGGGTGGGCGGCGGGAGCGGGCTGGTGCCCGGCCGCGGGCTGCGCGGGGTACTGCGGTGCGCGGCCGAGGAACTGCGTCGACTCGGCCTGCGACTGCGTGGGTCTCTCCGGCGGCAGCGCCCCCGGTCCCACGGGCGGTATGTGCGGTATGTACTGCGTGGCGCCCTCGTCGGCGGATGCGGCGACCGGCGGTATGAACTGGGTCGCGCCCTCGTCGGCGGGCGGCAGCGGCGGGAACGCCTGGCCCTGGTGGTGCTGCGGCTGCTGGTGCGGCTGCGGCTGCGGCTGCGGCTGCGGTTCAGGCTGCTGGTGGGGCTGCGGCTGCGCGTACGGCGGCTGCGCGCCGTAGGACTGATCCCCGTAGGACTGGTTGCCGTAGGACCGGCCGGCGGCCGGTGTGCCGTACGCCGGGGGCTGCGCGCCCTCCGGGGGGAGCGGACCGGGACCGGGGCCGGCCGGGGGCGGCAGGGCTCCGTGCGTCTGCGCCTGCGCCGGTCCGGGCTGTGCGGGCGGCCAGGCGTGCGGCTCCGCGGGCCGCGCGGGCGGCTGGGGGGCCTGCTGCGCCGTCTCCGGGGCGCCCCAGGGCTGGGCGTCGGGCGGGGTGGACCAGCCCTGGCCGGATTGCGGGCTCTGCTGCTCGGGGCCCCAGGGCCGGTCCCACGCCTGGCCGCCGGGTGGCGCCGAGGCGGGCACGGGTCGGCCGGCCGGCCGGACGACGGAGCCGCCGGTCATGCCGGGCAGCAAGGGCTCGCCACCGTCCGAGGGCAGCACGATGCCTTCGTGCGCTTGTCGCGCCGAGGGCTCCTCGCCCTGTCCACTCTGCGTCACCGGGACTCCTACGAATGGGGGACCTTCGGAATCGTCGGCTCACGCTACCGGGTCCCCCGAGCCCACTGCCACGCCGCCCGGGGCGTCAACTCCTTCCCTGTGACGGCAGTAACAAAACCGGGCTGCGGCACGCTGTTCATGCTCCTTCGCGATCACCACGCCGAAGTTTCACGCGTGTTCACGCGACCGCGGCCCGTCCGTTCACGCGGCGGCCTGCAGATCCAGCCGCGCCCCGAACTCCCTGACCACGGCTTCCTCCCGGTAGGGCTCCAACCGGGCCTGGAAATCCTCCAGGTACTCGGCGCCCCGGTTCGAGCGCAGCGTCTCCAGGATCTCCACGGCCTTCGTCGCGGTGTTGCAGGCCTGTTCGATCTCGCGCTGCTGCACCTGCGCCGTGGCCAACAGCACATGACCGATGGCCCGCCTGCGCGCCCGCGACTCGGGGTGGCCGTCCAGGGACTGCCGCGCGTACCGCGCCGCCGCGTCGGCCTGCCCGAGATCGCGGTGACAGTGCGCCAACTCGTCGGCGAGATAAGCCTCGTCGAAGTGCGCGATCCAGACCGGGTCGTCGCCGGACGCCGGATCGGCCGCCTCCATCGCGCCCACCGCCCGCCCGGCCGCCTCGTGGGCCGACCGTACGTCGCCCAGGAGCGCGTGCCCGCGGGCCTCGGCGGCGTGGAACATCGACTCCGCGCGGGGCGTCACCCGCCCGCGCGCGCCCTCCTGTGCCGCCCGCGCCAACTGCGCGATCTCGCGCGGGTTTCCGAGCTGCGCGGCCAGGTGGCTCATGGACGCGGCCAGCACGTAGCCGCCGTAGCCGCGGTCGCCGGCCGCCTGCGCGAGCCGCAGCGACTGGATGTAGTACCGCTGGGCGAGGCCCGGTTGGCCGGTGTCGACGGCCATGTATCCGGCCAGCTCGGTCAACCGGGCGACCGTGGCGAACAGTTCCCGCCCGACCGCCTCCCGGTAGGAGCCCGCCAGCAGCCCGGAGACCACGCTGTTCAGGTAGTGCACGAGCACCGGCCGGACGTGTCCGCTGCCGTACTGGTGGTCCAGGTCCACCAGCGCCTGCGTCATCGCCCGCACGGCCGCCACGTCGGACTGCCCCACCCGCGGCCCGGCCGACCGCGACACCTGCGAGTCGGGGGCGGAAATCAGCCAGTCCCGGCTGGGTTCGACGAGCGCGGAGGCGGCGACGGACGAGCCGGAGAGGAAGTCCCGCCGCCCCACGTCGCTGCGCCACAGCTCGCAGACCTGCTCGATGGCCCCCAGTACCGTCGGCGAGAACTGGAGGCCGACGCCGGACGCGAGGTTCTTGCCGTTGGCCATGCCGATCTCGTCGATCGTGACCGTGCGGCCGAGCTTGCGGCCGAGCGCCTCGGCGATGATCGCCGGTGCCCGGCCCCGCGGTTGCTGTCCGCGCAGCCAGCGGGCCACCGAGGTCTTGTCGTACCGGAGATCGAGACCGTGCTCGACCCCGCACACGTTGACCCGGCGGGCGAGGCCCGCGTTCGAGCAGCCCGCTTCCTGAATGAGCGCCTGCAGTCGTTCGTTCGGCTGCCGCGCGACGAGAGGCCTTGCGGCCATGGCGTAACCCCCATGCGGTCTCATGCGGTCTCGATGCTGTCCCGGCGGACCGTTGGACGAAACGGATCCGGCCGTGAAGATCAATGCCCAGTCGATGTGCCGACAATGCGAGACTTGCGAAGCTTGCAATGCTTACGAGGATTGCCGGGGTAACGGACGGTGCCGGCCCCAGACGTGGCTACCCAGCTCCTGCGGCGAATCCTCCTGCGCGCCCCCATGTATGCGCCCATGCGCCCCGGATGCGGAATCGATGCTCCTCCCCCGCGCACTCGACCCCCGTAACCCGGGGTGAGCACGGGAGTTGTGTTCCACGTGGAAGAGACCATCCGGGGCACCGAAGCCGCCCAGATCCCGCAGCAGCGCGGCACATCGCTGCTGGAGACCGCCGTTCGCTACGCCGAGGAGCGCCACTGGGACGTGTTTCCCGGTACCTGGCTGGTAGCCGCCGACGGGGTGCAGCGCTGCTCCTGCGGGGACCCGGCGTGCGCCGCCCCGGGCGCGCACCCGGCGCGCGAGGACTGGGCGGCGCAGGCGACGGGCAGCGCGACCGTGGCCCGCCGGATGTGGCAGAAGCAGCCGACGGCGTCGATCCTGCTGCCCACGGGGCGGACGTTCGACGCGATCGACGTGCCCGAGACCGCGGGGTTCCTGGCGCTGGCCCGGATGGAGCGGATGGAGCTGACGCTGGGGCCGGTGACGCTGACGCCGGACCGGCGGATGCGGTTCTTCGTGTTGCCGGGTGCCGCGGTGAAGGTGCCGGAGCTTTTGCGGCGGTTGGGGTGGGCACCCCGAGCTCTTGATCTGGGGGTGCTCGGGGAGGGGGCGTATGTGGCTGCGCCGCCTACGCGGGTCGGGGTGTGGGGTGCGGTGCAGTGGGCCTGCCGGCCCACGCCTGCGAATCGGTGGTTGCCGGATGTGGAGGAGCTGGTGTCGCCGCTTGCGTATGCGTGCGGTCGGGATCGTTAGGGCGCCTGTTCGTCTGCCGGGTTGATGTTCTCTGGCGACTGCCGGTAGTACGTGGTTGATCACGCCCACGCGGCGGAGCCGCATATCGACGCAGCCCCGCGCCCCCTTCGGGGGCGTTCTTCCCCCGTAGGGTTCATGGTGACGGAGGGAGTCGTGGTGAGTGACAGTGCTGTGCGGGTGCGGGGGCTCTGGAAGCGGTTCGGGCAGCAGGTTGCCGTGGGCCGAACGGTGCGGGGAAGACCACCACTCTCTCCATGGTGACCGGGCTGCTGCGGCCCGATCACGGTACAAGAACGTCGCCCCCGGTCAGGTCGGGCCGGCCTGGATCTCGATCTTCGGCGGCATGGTGGGCGCGGCCCTGCTGTGCGCGCCCGTGATCGCGCTGCAGGGCGGATGGGCGGCCCCGGCGGATGGGCGGCCCCGGCGGGTGGTCAGGCGTCCCTGAGGGTGTCCAGGAACGGCTCGATGGCCGCCCGCCACGCCTCCGGCTGGTCGTAGTGGACGAGGTGGCCGGCGTCGGCGACCTCCGCGTACTGGCCGCCGGGCAGCACGCGGACCATCTCCTGGGCCTCGGCGCGGCCCAGCTCGCCGTCGAGGCCGCGCACCACCAGGGTCGGGCAGCGCACCTGCGCCAGCTCCTCCCAGTGGGCGTCGTAGACCCAGGTCTCGCGGGTCCTGAGCATCTGCTGCGGTTCGAAGACGGGGCGCCAGCCGTCCGGGGACTCGGCCATCACCTCGGCGTAGAACTCGCCGCGGGCCTGGTTGGGCCGCTCCACCCACGGGTCGTCCTCGCCGAACCACTTGCGGACGTCGGCGAGCGTGGCGAAGGGGACCGGCCAGGCGCGGAACCACTCGGTCCAGGTGTGCTGCGAGGACGCGCCGAGAGCGGAGGCCCGCATGTCGCAGATGATCAGACCGCGGACCAGGTCGGGGCGTTTCGCGGCGAGCTGCCAGGCGGTCAGCGCGCCCATGGCGTGGCCGATCAGGACGGCCGGGCCGAGGCCGAGCTGCTCCAGGGCGGCCTCGACGTCCTCGACGTAGGCCTCCCGGGTGTAGGAGCCCTGCGGGGGCTTGTCGCTGCGGCCGTGTCCGCGCTGGTCGAGGGCGACGGCCCGGTGGCGGGCGGAGAGCCAGCGGGCCGTGGGTGCCCAGTGCGAGGCGCGGCCCATCAGGCCGTGCAGTAAGAGCACGCCGGGCTGGTCGCCTGTGCCGTGCGTCCGGGAGGTGCTCACCGGGGCCGCCCCGTGGGGCGTCCGGTCGGTCTTGGGAGGGTCGCCGAACTCCCAGGCCGCGAGGCGTACGCCGCCCGCGCCGGTCACGTCGATGCGCCGCGCCATTGGTCCTGGCACCCCCAAGCTCCGCTCGGAACCGTGTCCTGCCTGCCGTGCCTTGCCGTCTTACCTGCCGTGCCTGTCGTACCCGTCGTACCTGTCCGCAGGGTATCGAATGTCTATTCGAAAGAGCCCTCTCGCTGAGCAACACCCCTCATTCGAGTGACACCTCTCGGGGATTGACCGCCGCTGCTCAGGGGAGATCTTCAACGGGAGGCGGGCCGCTCGGGGAAAACGGTCCGTGGGGATTGACCCTGAGAGCTCGGGGCTCCGGGTCAGCACAGGGGAGGACAGGCCCCGGCGCCACCAGGCGCCGGGGCCCTCTCCGTCTCTCAGGCACGTCCCCGCCCCCTCCCCGACCGGGCGACATCGCTGTCACGCGCGGCCAAGAGCCCCCTACGTCATATGCCTCACGGCACAGCCTTGCACGCGAAGCGTCCGGGCGCTGCGATTCGGCGCACTGGAACCCGAAACGACGGGATCCGCGCGCCCGCGCACCTCCCCGCGCCCCGGCGGGCTCAGCGCTTGGCGACGAACACGTGGGAGGCGGTGTCCGCCTCCAGCTCGGCGGCCTCGCCACCACTGCCCACCAGCACGCCACCCGCCGACTCGGTCACGCTCACCACCGAACCGGGCTGCACACCCGCCCGGCGCAGCGTGTACATCAGCTGCGCGTCCGTCTGGATCGGCTCACCGATCCGGCGCACGACGACCGTCTTGCCCTCCATCCCGGGGTCGAGGTCGGCGAGCGACACCATGCCCTCGTCCAGGAACGGGTCGGCGCCGTCCGCCTCGCCCAGCTCCTCCAGGCCCGGGATCGGGTTCCCGTACGGCGACTCGGTCGGGTGGCGCAGCAGCTCCAGCACGCGCCGCTCGACGGCCTCGCTCATCACGTGCTCCCAGCGACACGCCTCGGCGTGCACCTGCTCCCACTCCAGGCCGATCACGTCGACGAGCAGGCACTCCGCGAGCCGGTGCTTGCGCATCACGCGCGTCGCCAGCCGCCGCCCCTCGTCGGTCAGCTCCAGATGGCGGTCGGCCGCCACGGACACCAGACCGTCGCGCTCCATCCGCGCCACCGTCTGACTGACCGTCGGACCGCTCTGATCGAGCCGCTCGGCGATCCGGGCGCGCATCGGGACCACACCTTCCTCCTCCAGCTCCAGGATGGTGCGGAGGTACATCTCCGTGGTGTCGATCAGTCCGGACATACGTGCCCCTTGATGAGATTGCCGGAGGCCGCGGCCACCGGCGCGTGCGCTGGCCCTGGATTCAATTCTGACGCATACCACTGACAACCGTGCCTCGCGGTGCGAAGCCGGGCCCGCGCGGCCCCGCCACGCCGTATTGACACCGCACTGGTCCAGACCGCACCGTGATCCGCGACACAGGCACACCGAAGGGGTCCCGCATGAGCGACCGCAAGCCGGCCGGGCAGTTCCTCGACGCGGCGATCGACCTCCTGCGGCGCGTCCGCGACGAGGAGGCGGACAGCGTCGAGGCGGCCGGCACGCTCCTCGCCGACACCGTCCAGCACGGCGGCCGGCTCTTCGCCTTCGGCGCCGGCCACTCCTCCCTCGCCGCCCAGGACGTCGTGTACCGCGCCGGCGGACTCGCCCTGATGAACCTGCTCACCGTGCCCGGCGTCGTCGGCATCGACGTGATGCCGGCCACGCTCGGCTCCGCCCTGGAACGGATCGAGGGCCTCGCGAGCGCCGTACTGGACTCCTCGCCGCTCCGCGCGGGCGACACCCTGGTGATCATCTCCCTCTCCGGGCGCAACGCCCTGCCCGTGGAGATGGCCATGCACGCCCGCGGACTCGGCCTCCGGGTCATCGGAGTGACCTCGGTGGCGTACGCGTCCGAGACGACGTCGCGGCACGCCTCCGGCACCTTCCTCAAGGACCACTGCGACATCGTGCTCGACTCCAAGATCGCCGTCGGGGACGCGGAGCTCACCCTCGACACCGTCCCGGCGCCCTTCGCACCCGCCTCCACGGTCGTCACCAGCGCCCTCATGCAGGCCATGATGGCCACGGCGGCCGGCGCCCTCGCCGACCGCGGCATCGAACCCCCGCTGCTGCGCTCCGGCAACGTGGACGGCGGCCACGACTGGAACAGGCGCGTCCTCGACCAGTACCGGGACCGGATCTTCTACCGGCGCTGAATCGGCCCGCGCGGGCACCCCGCTACCGCTTCTCCACCGCGCCGGCCAGATCCAGCGCGGACGCGATCCGGACGGCCACGTCCTCCGCGTACATCGCGTCGGACCGCTCGAACGCGCTCCGTCCCGCGCCCCGCAGGAAGGTCACCACGCCCAGCGTCCGGCCCCGGCTGCGCAGCACCGCGCACAGGCCGTGCACCGTGTCCGCCGGCCACTGCCGGGCCACGGCCCAGTCCCGCACCTTCTCGGGCGGCACCGCCCGCGCACCGGCGCTGGCCCGCACCGAGCCCGCCCGCTCCACACAGCTCACGGCCGGATGCCCCTCGCCGTAGCGCACCGGCATCCCGGCCGTCCCCGACGGCACGCTCGGCCCCGGCGCACCGGACGGCGTGGCCGCCACCCGCACCAGCCGGACCGGCACCGCCGCGTCGGTGTCCACGGCCCCGCCCGCCAGCCGGTCGATCAGCGCGTGGTCGGCGAAACCGGCGAGCGCGAAGTCCAGGTGGACGACGGCCGCCTCCGCCGGGTCCTCGCACTCGGCCGCCGCCCGCGCCGCCCGGTGCAGCTGATTGGCCCGGAACCGCAGCAGCGCCGCCTCCTGCTCGGCCTGCTTGGCCTCGGTGACGTCCTGGAACAGCCAGCCCACACCCAGCGGCACCGGCTCCTCCGCGAGCGGCGACGCCAGCCGCACGAACCCGCTGCGCCAGCACCGGCGGCGCTCCCCCTCCGGCGTACGCAGCCCCACCCACACCTCGGCGGGTCCGGGCGGCGCGCCCTCGGCCAGGACGTGCGTCAGCGCGTTCTCCAGATCCTCCACGCCCTGGGCGAGGAGATCGCCGAGCGGCCGCCCCAGCACCGATGTGCGCCCGGCGCCCAGCGCGCGTGCCGCGTGCGCGTTGACCACGGCCGGGCGCAGGTCCGCGTCCACCAGGACGACACCCCAGCTCGCGTCCTCCAGCAGCGCCTCGCTCAGCGCGATGGACCGCTCCAGGTCGATCTGCGCGTGCACCTCGCTGAACGCGCAGTACACCCCCGCGGGCTTCCCGTCGGCGCCGCGCACCGCCGCGGACTGGGTGCGCACCAGCACCCGCCCGCCGTCCTTGGTCAGCAGCGCGAACTCGTGCACCTGCCGCCCCGGCGCCCGCATCGCGGACAGCAGCCGGTCCTCCACCTCACCGGCGTCCGCGCTGCGCACGGCCCACCCGGCGAATCCCTGCCGCCCCACGGCCTCGGCCGCGCTCCAGCCCAGGATCCGCTCCGCCTCGCGGTTCCAATGGGTGACCACGCCGTCCGCGTCGAAGGCGCACAGGGCCGCGTCCATCCCGTCGAGGAGCGCGGCCAACAGGTCCGCGCCGTCCCGTTCGGGCTGCTCCGGCTCGTCCGGCCCCAGCTCGTCGGTGGTCCCACTACGCCGGGAAGCACTCACCTGGACCCCCTGCAGGCTGCGTCCGCCGTACGGTACGTCGGTTCGCTCACTGGCCTTCATTCAACTCGAACGTGATGCAGCACACACCGAGTTCCCGCAAGATTCCAGAAATCGTTGTACTGCGGAAACTCGGCATACGCCCCCGTCATGACGGGTCGGCGGCGAGTCTCAGATCGACCCACTCGTCCCGCTCGCCGTCGAGCACATACCGCTCCCGTTCCACGAACCCACGCCCCTCGGCGAACCGCAACCCGTCGGCGTTCGCCGCCAGCACCACGGTCTCCACCGCCCGCGCGCCGAGCCCCCGCGCGTGCGCGAGACCCGCCTCGTAGAGCGCCGTACCGATCCCGCGCCCCCGGAACGCGGGCAGCACCCGCGCGATCACGGTGGCCACCCGCCCCTCGCCCCCGGGCGGACGCACCGTGGAGCAGCCGACGAGCGTGTCCCCGAGGTAGGCGTTCTCCAGCCGGTACCGCCGGCCGCGCTCCCGCGCCTCGTCCGGGGTCATCGCGGCGGGAGGCACGATCTCGTTGTGGACGTACCGCCACTCCTGGACCATCGCGTCACCGTCGACGGCCGCGATCCGCAGCCCGGCGTCCGGCGCGACCGGCGCGCGCCGCGCGTCCACCTCGATCTCGATCTTCATCCGCTCGTCCGCGAGCCCGCACACCATCATCGTCGCGGCCGGCCGCACCTCCCCGAACGCCTGCCGCAGCACGGGCCAGCACGGCTCGAAGTCCTCCCGCGCGGGCAGCAGGTACCGCACCCGCACCACGTCCGCGAACGTGCACCCCGCCTCGGCCAGCGCGGCCCCGACGTTCCGCAGACACTGCCCCGCCTGCTCCACCACGTCCTCGGAGATGGTCATCGCCGCGTAGTCGAACCCGGTCGTCCCGGACACGTGCACCCGGTCCCCGTCGACGACGGCCCGCGCGTACCCGATCCGCTCCTCGAACACCGACCCGCTGCCTATCGCCCGCCGCACCGACGGCTCCCCCTGTCGCTTCGTCATGGGCGGAACGGTAGGTGACCAGCGAAGACGCGTCCATGGGTGATCGACAAGGAATCGACTCGAAAAACCGATTGATCGAGGCGCGACTCGTTCCTAGTGTGGGCCCCACACCGAAAGGAGGTGATCCGGCGAATGTATGACATCCGGACGCGTGAGGTGGCTGCGGGCTAGCGGCCCGTCACCACATCCTGTGCGGTGCCGGACCAGCGTGTGCGAGATACACGCGGCCGGCCAAACCATCGCAGTCACCCGACCCGCGAGTCGCCGGTACGTCCGGCCGGCTCCTCCGCTGGAGGAACCTGACTCGCGGGTCGTCTGCGTTCTGGGGGCGGTCAGGTCGTGAGGGTGTCGGAGCCGTCGATGTCGTGGGGGTCGCGGGGGCCCGGCCCGACGTAGCGGGCGGAGGGGCGGACCAGGCGGCCGGTGCGCTTCTGTTCGAGGATGTGGGCGGACCAGCCGGCCGTGCGGGCGCAGGTGAACATCGAGGTGAACATGTGGGCCGGGACCTCGGCGAAGTCCAGCATGATCGCGGCCCAGAACTCGACGTTGGTGGCCAGGACGCGGTCGGGGCGGCGGGCGTGGAGTTCGGCGAGGGCGGCCTTCTCCAGGGCCTCGGCGACCTCGAAGCGCGGGGCGCCCAGTTCGCGGGCGGTGCGGCGCAGGACGCGGGCGCGGGGGTCCTCGGCGCGGTAGACGCGGTGGCCGAAGCCCATGAGGCGTTCGCCCGCGTCGAGTGTCTTCCTGACGTACGCCTCGGCGTCGCCGGTGCGCTCGATCTCCTCGATCATGCCGAGGACGCGGGAGGGGGCGCCGCCGTGCAGCGGTCCCGACATGGCTCCCACGGCGCCGGAGAGGGCGGCGGCCACGTCGGCGCCGGTGGAGGCGATGACGCGGGCGGTGAAGGTGGAGGCGTTCATGCCGTGCTCGGCGGCGGAGGTCCAGTAGGCGTCGACCGCGGCGACGTGCTTGGGGTCGGGCTCGCCGCGCCAGCGGATCATGAAGCGTTCGACGACGGACTGGGCCTTGTCGATCTCGCGCTGCGGGACCATGGGCAGGCCCTGGCCGCGGGCCGACTGGGCGACGTAGGAGAGGGCCATGACGGCCGCGCGGGCGAGGTCGGCGCGGGCCTGCTCGGCGTCGATGTCCAGGAGGGGTTTGAGGCCCCAGACCGGCGCGAGCATGGCGAGCGCGGACTGGACGTCCACGCGGATGTCGCCGGAGTGGACCGGGATGGGGAAGGGTTCGGCGGGCGGCAGGCCGGGGTTGAAGGCGCCGTCGACGAGCAGGCCCCAGACGTTCCCGTAGGACACGTGTCCGACCAGGTCCTCGATGTCGACGCCGCGGTAGCGGAGGGCGCCCCCCTCCTTGTCGGGTTCGGCGATCTCCGTCTCGAACGCGACGACTCCCTCTAGCCCGGGTACGAAGTCGGACATCAGGCGGCTCCTCGTGACGTAGATGTGTGGTGACCGACCCGTCGGCTTCATCGGGTCCACCGGATCCACGGTCGTCTGGACGACTCGCGGTCCTCGTTCTGCGGTCACCCCTGTGATGCCCCGTACGGCCGCTCGTCCAACCGCGCCGGGACCAGCACGATATCTCCGGGTGCCACCCTTGGGGAGGGGTTGCGGCACTCAGTGCCACTCAGTGACGAAGGACACCGGCGATACGGCAGGATGGCCGGTGTGACCGACCGCGATGCCGTCCCCTTCGATCTCGCCTCGATGCGCAAGCAGTACCGGGCCGAGGGGCTTGCCGAGTCCGAGCTGGCCGCCGGGCCGGTCGAGCAGTTCGCGCGCTGGTTCAAGCAGGCCGCCATGGAGGGCGGGCTGTTCGAGCCGAACGCGATGGTCGTCTCCACCGCCGACGCCGAGGGGCGGCCCAGTTCCCGCACGGTGCTGCTGAAGCACTTCGACGAGCAGGGCTTCGTCTTCTACACCAACTACGACTCCCGCAAGGGCCGCGAGCTGGGCTCGAACCCGTACGTCTCGCTGCTGTTCCCCTGGCATCCGATGGCCCGGCAGGTGATCGTGACGGGGGTCGCGCGGCGTACCGGGCGGGACGAGACCGCCGCGTACTTCCGGACCCGGCCGCACGGCTCCCAGCTGGGGGCCTGGGCCAGCGCGCAGTCGTCGGTGGTGGCGGGCCGGGACGACCTGGACGCCGCGTACGCCGGGCTGGCGGAGCGCTACCCGCGGGGCGAGCAGGTGCCGGTGCCGCCGCACTGGGGCGGCTTCCGGGTGGCGCCGCGGGAGGTCGAGTTCTGGCAGGGGCGGGAGAACCGGCTGCACGACCGGCTGCGGTACGTGGCCGAGGCGGACGGGGGCTGGCGGGTGGAGCGGCTCAGTCCGTGAACCGGCCGACAGGGGCCTTTAAAACTTGCCCCAGACGTACGCCGTGCCGTGGCCGTCCAGGAGGGCGGCCACGCGGGCGCGGAAGGCGTCGGTGAGGTCGGGCCAGTTCCAGAACTCGAAGCCGAGGTGGCCGAGGGCGAGCGGTGCCTCGTCCCAGGCCCAGTGCTGGACGGCGGCGGTCGTGGCGCAGGCCGGGCAGTGCACCGCCGCCGCGCCCGTCTCGTGCCAGGTCCGCATGGCGGTGTCGAAGCGCTGCCACGCCGGGCCGTCGTCCAGCGCGGTGGGTGTCCCGCAGTGCGGGCACAGGGCCGCGCCGGGCAGGTCGGCACCGCTGGTGAAGCCGGTGCGCCGGGTGTGGACGGCGAGTCCGTCCGAGGGCGCGAAGTCCCAGTCGTCGGTCACCGCGCGCTCCCAGTGCGGGCCGGGCGGGTGGCCGAGCGGCTGCCCCGGGACGCACGGGGTGCGCTCGGCGAGGACGACGCCCTCCTCGACGAGCAGGTCCAGCACGCGCCGGGCGAGCGGTTCGGCGTCGCTCGCGTCGGCGTCGAGGTCGACGACGACCTGGAACCGGTCCCCCATGTCAGTCCAGCTCCCCGGCCAGCAGCCGGGCCCACTGGTCGACCACCCGTTCCCGCCGGGCACCGTCGTCGGTGAGGAGGGTGGCGAGGCCCAGGCCGCGGGCCATGTCGAGGAGGCCCTGGACGGTTTCCCGGGCGCCGGGGCGCCGCTCGTCGGCGCCGAGGAGGTCGACGGCTGTGCGGTGGCTCTCGCGGCCGACGCGGGCCTCCAGCTCGGTGACCCGGCCGCGCAGCTGCTCCTCGTTGGAGGCGGCCACCCACAGGTGGAGGGCGGCCCGGAAGAGCGGGCCGGTGTAGAGGTCGACCAGCGCGGCGACCACGGCCCGGCGGTCACCGGCCGCCGCGCCTTCGGGGAACAGGGCGCGCAGCGCGAGGGAGCGCTCCTCGGCGACGTATTCCACGGCCGCCGTGAAGAGGTCCTCGCGGGTCGGGAAGTGGTGCTGGGCGGCGCCGCGGGAGACACCGGCGTGTTCGGCGACGACGGAGACGGTGGAGCCCGCCCAGCCGCGTTCGGCGAGGCAGGCCACGGCGGCTTCCAGGAGCCGCTGCCGGGTGGCCCGGCTGCGGTCCTGCTTGGGCACGCGCTCCGCGCGGTCGGCCGTGTTCGCGGCGCCGCTCACACCACCCATTCCGGATCCCGTCGTTCGAGGAAGGCCGTCATCCCCTCGCGGGCCTGCGGGGAGGCGAACAGCCGGGCCGAGAGCGCGGTCAGGTCGGCCGCGTCCCGGTCGAAGGCCTCCAGCACCCTAGCCGTGAGCAGCCGTTTCGTCTCGGCCAGGCCCTGTGGTGAGGCACGGCGCACACCGTCGAGGACGGGCGCGAGTACGGCGTCCACGTCGTCGCCCGCCGCCGTGACCAGGCCGGTGCGGGCGGCCTCGGCGGCGTCGAAGCGCTCGCCGGTGAGGTAGTAGCGGGCGAGGGCGCGGGGGTCGGTGCGCGGCAGCAGGGTGAGGGAGATGACGGCGGGCGCCACGCCGATGCGGACCTCGGTGAAGGCGAACGTGGCCTGGTGGGACGCCGCCGAGATGTCGCAGGCGGCGAGGAGGCCGAGGCCGCCCGCACGGACGTGCCCGGTGACGCGGGCGACGACCGGTTTGGGCAGCTCGGCGATCTGCCGGAAGAGCCCGACCAGCGTGTCCGGGTCGGGCGGGTCGGGCGGGTCGCGCAGGTCGGCCCCGGCACTGAAGGTGTTGCCGGTGTGGGTGAGGACGACGGCACGTACGTCGGTGTCCTTGCCGGCCTCGGTGAGGGCGTCGGCCAGGCCGCCGACGAGGGCGGCGGACAGGGCGTTGCGGTTGTGCGGGGAGTCGAGGGTGAGGGTCTCGACGCCGCGTTCGCGGGTGCGGCCGATCAGGGTCACTCGGTGCCTCGCAGTTCCCGGCGCAGGATCTTGCCGCTGGCGGCCCTGGGCACGGCGTCGATGAAGGTGACCCGGCGGACGCGCTTGTAGGGGGCGACGCGTTCGGCGACGTACATCATGATCTCGCCCTCCGAGAGGCCGGGTGCGGTGGGCCCGCGCACCACGAAGGCGTGCGGTACCTCGTTGCCGTCGTCGTTGTACGCGCCGACGACGGCGGTGTCGGCGACGCCGGGGTGGGTGAGCAGGAGGGCCTCCAGTTCGGCGGGGGCGACCTGGAAGCCCTTGTACTTGATCAGTTCCTTGACCCGGTCGACGACGAAGAGCCAGCCGTCGGAGTCGGCGTGTCCGACGTCGCCGGTGTGCAGCCAGCCGTCCTCGTCGATCATGGCGGCGGTGGCGTCGGGGCGGCCCAGGTAGCCCTTCATGATCTGCGGGCCGCGGATGAGGATCTCGCCGGACTCGCCGACGCCGAGGTCCTTGCCGGGGTCGGTGAGGGAGACGATGCGCATCTCGGTCCCGGCGATCAGTTTGCCGACGCTGCCGGGCGGTGCGTCGGCCATGGCGTCCAGGGGAACGACGTGGGTGCCCGGGGACAGTTCGGTCATGCCGTACGCCTGGCCGACGGGCGGCAGGCCGAGCCGCCGGGAGCAGGCGGCGGCGAGCTGGGCGTCCAGGGGGGCGGCGGCGCTGACGATGTACTTGAGGGACGAGAGGTCGTAGTCGGCGACCAGGGGGTGTTTGGCGAGGGCCAGGACGATCGGCGGGGCGACGTACAGGCCGGTGATGCGGTGGTTCTGGATGGCCGCGAGGAACTGTTCCAGGTCGAAGCGGGGCAGCACGACGACGGTGGCGCCGAGCCGCAGCGGGGCGTTCATCAGGGCGGTGAGGCCGTAGATGTGGAAGAAGGGCAGCACGGCGAGGACGCGGTCGCCGGGGGCGGCCGGCATCAGCGGTTCCAGCTGGGCCAGGTTGGTGGCGATCTGGCGGTGCGTGAGCATCACGCCCTTGGGGGTGCCGGTGGTGCCGGAGGAGTACGGCAGCGCGGCGACGTCCTCGGCGGGGTCGATCGCGATCTTGGGTTCGGGGGCGGCCGAGGCCAGCATGTCGATCAGGGAGCGGTGGCCGGGCGCGCTGTCGCACACCAGGATCTCCTGGACGCCGCCCGCGAGTTCGGCGGCCCGGCGGGCGGTGTCGAGGAGCGGTGAGACGGTGACGATCCAGCGGGCCCGTGAGTCGCCGAGCTGCTTGGCGAACTCCTCCGCCGTGGCCAGCGGGTGCACCGTCGTCACGGAGGCGCCCGCGCGGGTGGCGGCGTAGAAGGCGAGCGGGAAGGCGACGGTGTTGGGGCTGTGCAGGGCGAGGACGTCGCCCTTGCGCACGCCGGCCTCCGCGAGGGCGGCGGCGACGCGCCGGTGGAACCGGTCCACCTGCTCGTACGTGAGGGTGGTGCCGTCGGTGCCGTCGATCAGCGCCGGTGCGCTCCCGAAGGTTGCCGCCCGGCCGAGCACGGCCTCGTGGATGGGCAGGTCGACGGGTGGGACGTCGGCGTACTGGCTGCGGAACACGGTTCCTCCAGGGGCTAGTACGACTTGGGCGCGCCCTAGTACGACTTGGGCAGGCCCAGGGTCTGGTGGGAGACGTAGTTGAGAATCATCTCCCTGCTCACCGGTGCGATACGGGCGACCCGCGCCGCCGTTATCAGCGAGGCGAGCCCGAACTCTCGCGTGAGGCCGTTGCCGCCGAGGGTGTGGACGGCCTGGTCGACGGCCTTCACGCAGGCCTCCCCGGCCGCGTACTTGGCCATGTTGGCGGCCTCGCCCGCGCCCATGTCGTCACCGGCGTCGTAGAGGTGCGCGGCCTTCTGCATCATCAGGCGGGACAGTTCGAGGTCGATGTGCGCCTGGGCGAGGGGGTGGGCGATGGCCTGGTGGGCGCCGATGGGCGTCTTCCAGACGGTGCGTTCGCGGGCGTATTCGAGGGCGCGGGTCAGCGCGTAGCGGCCGATGCCGATACCGAAGGCCGCCGTCATGATGCGCTCGGGGTTGAGGCCGGCGAAGAGCTGGAGGAGGCCCGCGTCCTCGTCGCCGACGAGCGCGTCGGCGGGCAGGCGTACGTCGTCGAGGGTCAGCTCGAACTGCTTCTCGGTGGCGTGCAGTTCCATGTCGAGCTGCCGGCGCTCGAAGCCGGGGGTGTCGCGCGGGACGATGAACAGGCAGGGCTTGAGCTTGCCGGTGCGGGCGTCTTCCGTGCGGCCGACGATCAGGGTGGCGTCGGCGATGTCGACGCCGCTGATGAAGACCTTGCGGCCGGTGAGGATCCAGTCCCCGGTGTCGCCGTCGCGGCGGGCGGTGGTGGTGATGCGGTGGCTGTTGGAGCCGGCGTCGGGTTCGGTGATGCCGAAGGCCATGAGGCGGGTGCCGTCGGCGATGCCGGGGAGCCAGGTCTGTTTCTGTTGGTCCGTGCCGAAGCGGGCGATGATGTTGCCGCAGATGGCCGGGGAGACGACCAGCATCAGGAGCGGGCAGCCGGCGGCGCCCAGCTCTTCGAGGACGATGGAGAGTTCGGTGATGCCGGCGCCGCCGCCTCCGTATTCCTCGGGGAGGTTGACGCCGAGGTAGCCGAGTTTGCCGGCCTCCGCCCAGAGGGCGTCTCGGTTGTGGGTGCGGCCGTGGCGGGTGCCGAGGGTGGCTACGGCGGCTCGGAGTGACTTGTGCTCGTCGGATTCGAGGAGGGTGGTCATCGCTGTGCTCCTTCGGGTGCGGGCTTCGTCGTGGCTGGTCGCGCTCACGCGGCGGAGCCGCATATTCAATGCAGCCCCGCGCCCCTAGGTGTCTTGGACTACCGCCAATAGAGAGCCCACCGTGACCTGTTGGCCGGGTACGGCGTGCAGGTGCGTCAGCGTGCCCGTGGTCGGGGCCGTGATCCTGTGTTCCATCTTCATCGCCTCCAGCCAGAGGAGGGGTTGGCCCGCCTCTACGCTCGTGCCCTCCGTCAGGCCCTCCGCGACGCGGACGACCGTGCCGGGCATGGGGGCCAGGAGGGAGCCGGGGGCGTGCTGGGTGGTGGGGTCGGGGAAGCGGGGCGGGACGGTGAGGGCGGTGGTGTTGACGTGGACGCGGTCGTCGTAGCGGGCGACCTCGTAGCGGCGTCGTACGCCGTCGGTTTCGAGGACGACCAGGCCGGCGTCGGCGTGCACGACGCGTACGCCGTCCGCCGTGAGGCCGGTGCGGGTGTGGTGGTAGCGGACCTCGTGCTCCTCGCCGGCGAGGACGTACCGCTTGACCTGGGGTTGCGAGGGCAGGTTGCGCCAGCCGCCGAAGCGGCCCGGGTGGGCGCTCGCGTCGGCGAGGGCGGCGGCCAGCGGGGCGAGGGGGTCGGGGCCGGACTGCGTGAGACCGGCCAGGTGGCGGTCGTAGAAGCCGGTGTCCATGCGGGCGGAGGTGAACTCCTCGTGGCGCAGGGAGCGCACGAGGAGGTCGCGGTTGGTGACCGGGCCGTGGATCGCCGCCCGTTCCAGGGCGCCGGCGAGGCGGCGGACGGCCTCCGCGCGGGTGGGTGCGTGGGCGACCGCCTTGGCGAGCATCGGGTCGTAGTGGACGCCGATGTCGTCGCCGTCGGTGTAGCCGGTGTCCAGGCGGATGCCGTCGGGCACGGTGAGGCGGTGCAGGCGGCCGGTCTGCGGAGCCCAGCCGTGCGCCGGGTCCTCGGCGTACAGGCGGGCCTCGATGGCGTGGCCACGCGCGCGTGGGGGGTCGTTTTCGAGGGCGTGGCCTTCCGCGACGCGGAGTTGCAGGGCGACGAGGTCGACGCCGAAGACGGCCTCGGTGACGGGGTGTTCGACCTGGAGGCGGGTGTTCATCTCCAGGAAGTGCGCCCTGCCGTCGGCGACGAGGAACTCGACGGTGCCGACGCCCACGTAGTCGACGGCGCGGGCGGCGCGTACGGCGAGGTCATTCAGTTCGCCGGTCAGTTGAGGCGTCAGGCCCGGTGCCGGCGCCTCCTCGATCACCTTCTGGTGGCGGCGCTGGAGGGAGCAGTCGCGGGTGCCGAGCGCCCAGACCGTGCCGTGGGTGTCGGCGAGGATCTGCACCTCGACGTGGCGGCCGTTCTCGACGTACGGCTCGACGAAGACCTCTCCGTCACCGAAGGCGCTCGCCGCCTCCGCGCGGGCGGCGGTCAGTTCGGCGTCGAGGTCCGCCAGGCGCCGTACGACGCGCATGCCGCGTCCGCCGCCGCCCGCCGCGGCCTTCACCAGCACCGGCAGGTCGGCCTCGGTGACCTCGCCCAGGGGGGCGATGCCCATCAGTTCCTTGGCGCGGGTCTTGGACGCCATCGCCTCGATGGCCTCCGGCGGCGGTCCGATCCAGGTCAGTCCGGCGTCGAGGACGGCGCGGGCGAAGCCGGCGTTCTCGGAGAGGAAGCCGTAGCCGGGGTGGACGGCGTCGGCGCCGGCGGCGAGCGCGGCCTTCACGATCAGGTCGCCGCGCAGATAGGTGTCGGCGGAGGCGGCGCCCGGCAGGCGTACGGCCGCGTCGGCCACGCGCGTGTGGAGGGCGTTCTCGTCGGCGTCCGAGTGCACGGCGACGGTTCGGATTCCGGACTCGCGGCAGGTGCGGAAGATCCGGCAGGCGATCTCGCCCCGGTTGGCGACGAGGACGGTGCCGATCACGGTGTTTCCCTCGCTGGTCACAGTGGGTCCCTCACATCCGGAAGACGCCGAAGCCACCGCGCGCGCCCTCGTAGGGCGCGGTGTGGACGGCCGACAGGCACAGGCCGAGGACGGTGCGGGTGTCGCGCGGGTCGATGACACCGTCGTCGTAGAGCCGCCCGGAGAGGAACTTGGGCAGCGACTCGGACTCGATCTGCTGCTCCACCATGGCGCGCAGCGCGGCGTCGCCCTCGTCGTCGTACGGCTGCCCCTTCGCGGCGGCCGACTGGCGGGCGACGATGGAGAGCACGCCGGCGAGCTGTTGCGGGCCCATGACGGCGGACTTGGCGCTGGGCCAGGCGAAGAGGAAGCGCGGGTCGTAGGCGCGGCCGCACATGCCGTAGTGGCCGGCGCCGTAGGACGCCCCCATGAGGACGGACAGGTGCGGGACGCGGGAGTTGGAGACCGCGTTGATCATCATGGCGCCGTGCTTGATGATGCCGCCCTGCTCGTACTCCCTGCCGACCATGTAACCGGTGGTGTTGTGGAGGAAGAGGAGCGGGATGTCGCGCTGGTTGGCGAGCTGGATGAACTGGGCGGCCTTCTGGGACTCCTCGCTGAACAGCACCCCTTGGGCGTTGGCCAGGATGCCGACCGGGTAGCCGTGCAGGGCGGCCCAGCCGGTGGTCAGGCTCGTCCCGTACAGCGGCTTGAACTCGTCGAAGTCGGAGGCGTCGACGATCCGGGCGATGACCTCGCGCGGGTCGAAGGGGGCCTTGAGGTCGCCGGGGACGATGCCGAGGAGTTCCTCCGGGTCGTACGTGGGCGGCTCGGCCGGTGCCGGATCGGCGTACGCCTTGCGGTGGTTGAGGCGGGCGACGACGCGGCGGGCCTGGCGGAGGGCGTCGGGCTCGTCCAGGGCGAAGTGGTCGGCGAGGCCCGAGGTGCGGGCGTGCATCTCGGCGCCGCCCAGCGACTCGTCGTCGCTCTCCTCGCCGGTGGCCATCTTGACCAGGGGCGGCCCGCCGAGGAACACCTTGGCGCGCTCCTTGACCATGATCACGTGGTCGGACATGCCGGGGATGTAGGCGCCCCCGGCCGTCGAGTTGCCGAAGACGACGGCGATGGTGGGGATGCCGGCCGCCGACAGCCGGGTGAGGTCCCGGAAGATCGCGCCGCCGGGGATGAAGATCTCCTTCTGGGAGGGCAGGTCGGCGCCGCCGGACTCCACCAGGCTGATGCAGGGCAGCCGGTTGGCCAGCGCGATGTCGTTGGCGCGCAGGGCCTTCTTCAGCGACCAGGGGTTGCTGGCGCCGCCGCGCACGGTGGGGTCGTTGGCGGTGATCAGGCACTCGACGCCCTCGACGACGCCGATGCCGGTGACGAGGGAGGCGCCGATCGCGTACTCGCTCCCCCAGGCGGCCAGCGGGGACAGCTCCAGGAAGGGCGTGTCGGGGTCGAGGAGCAGCTCGATGCGCTCGCGGGCGAGGAGCTTGCCGCGCCCCCGGTGCCGGGCGACGTACTTCTCGCCGCCGCCCGCCAGCGCCTTGGCGTGTTCGGCGGCCAGGTCGGCGAGTTTCGCCAGCATGGTCTCGCGGTTGGCGCGGTGGTCGGGGGCGGCGGGGTCGAGGGCGGAGGCGAGGACGGTCACAGGAGGACCTCCGGGATGTCCAGATGGCGGGCGCGCAGCCATTCGCCGAGCGCCTTGGCCTGCGGGTCGAAGCGGTGCTGGGCGGCGACGCCCTCGCCGAGGATGCCCTCGACGACGAAGTTGAGGGCACGCAGGTTGGGCAGCTGGTGCCGCGTGACGGGCAGGTCGCGGGCCTCGGGGAGGAGTTCCCGGAAGCGGTCGGCGGTGAGTTCGTGCGCGAGCCAGCGCCAGGCGTCGTCGGTCCGCGCCCAGACGCCGACGTTGGCGTCCCCACCTTTGTCGCCGCTGCGGGCACCGGCGACGAGCCCGAGGGGGGCGCTGCGGGTGGGGCCCGGCGGGAGCGGCTCCGGCAGGGGCGGTTCCGGTACGTCCGCCAGTACGGCGGTGTCCTGGGCGCCGGGCACGGGGACCCGGCGCCCGTCGTGGAGGACGGCCACATGGTCGACGGTGTCCCGGGGGACGTGGGTGGCCTCGAAAACGCCATAGGGCGCGCCCTTTCCGGGTGGCGCCAGCACATGGAAGCCGGGGTAACTGGCAAGGGCCAGTTCGATGGCCGCCCCGCTCAACGCCCGCCCCACGACCTGCTGGTCGGCGTCGCGGACGACGAGTCGCAGCAGGGCGCTGGCCGTCTCCTCGGTCGGCGCGTCGGGCCGGTCGGTGCGGACCAGGTCCCAGCGGACGTCGGCGGCCTTGCCGAGCGCGGGTTCCAGCTGCGCGCGCACCAGCGCGGCCTTGGCCTCGACGTCGAGGCCGGTGAGCACGAAGGTGACCTCGTTGCGGAAGCCGCCGAGGCGGTTGAGGCCGACCTTGAGGGTGGGCGGCGGCGCCTCGCCCCGCACGCCCTCGACGCGGACGCGGTCGGGGCCGTCCTGGGCGAGCCGTACGGTGTCCAGCCGGGCGGTGACGTCGGGCCCCGCGTACCGGGCGCCGCCCGTCTCGTACAGCAGTTGGGCGGTGACCGTGCCGGTGTCGACGAAGCCGCCGGTGCCGTCGTGCTTGGTGATGACCGAGGTGCCGTCGGCGTGCAGTTCGGCGAGCGGGAAGCCGGGGCGCCGTACGTCGCCGTCCTGGAAGAACGCGTAGTTGCCGCCGGTCGTCTGCGCCCCGCACTCCAGCAGGTGCCCGGCGACGACCGCGCCCGCGAGCCGGTCGTACTCCGTGGGCGCCCAGCCGAAGTGCGCGGCGGCGGGCCCGGTGACCAGGGCGGCGTCGGTGACCCGCCCGGTGACGACCACGTCGGCGCCCGCGCGCAGACACGCGGCGACGCCGTGGCCGCCGAGATAGGCGTGCGCGGCGAGGGTCCCCGGGTGGGCGGCGGTGAGGTCGTCGCCCTCGACGTGCGCGACGCGTACGGGGATGCCGAGGCGGTCGGCGAGGGTCCGTACGGCGTCGGCGAGCCCGGCGGGATTGAGTCCGCCGGCGTTGGCGACGATCTTGACGCCCCGCTCGTGGGCGAGGCCCAGGCACTCCTCCAGTTGCCGCAGGAAGGTGCGGGCGTATCCGGCGGCGGGGTCCCTCAGCCGGTCGCGGCCCAGGATGAGCATGGTCAGCTCGGCGAGGTAGTCGCCGGTGAGGACGTCCAGGGGGCCGTCGGTGAGCATCTCGCGCATGGCGTCGAAGCGGTCGCCGTAGAAGCCGGAGGCGTTGCCGACGCGCAGCACGCTCACCGGGCCGCCCCCTTCGTCCCCTTGGGTTTCCGCCCGGCTCCCGGCGGCCCGGCGAAGGCCTGGGCGATGTCCAGCCAGCGGTCGGCGTCCGGGCCCTCGGCGGTGAGGGCGAGGTCGGCGCGGTGGGCACGCTGGGTGGCGAGGAGACAGAAGTCGAGCGCGGGGCCGGTGACGCGCTGCGGGGCGTCCTCGGGACCGTACGCCCAGACATCGCCGCCCGGACCGGTGAGTTCGACGCGGAACTGCCCGGCGGGCGGGGTGAGTCCGTGGGCGGCGTGGGCGAAGTCCCGGGCACGGACGCCGATGCGGGCGACGTGCCGGAGGCGGTCGGTGGGCGGGCGCACGACACCGATCGCGTCCGCGATGTCCAGGCCGTGCGCCCAGGTCTCCATCAGGCGGGCGGTGGCCATGGAGGCGGCGGCCATCGGCGGCCCGTACCAGGGGAAGCGGGCGCCGGGGGTCGCTCGGCGCAGCGCCTCCTCAAGGGCGGCGCGGCCGTCCCGCCAGGCGGCCAGCAGCTCGGCGGGGTCCTGCCGGGCGCCCTCCTCGGCACCGTCGTCGACGTACCGGTCGGGTGCGGCGAGGGCCTGCTCCACCAGGCCCCGGAAGCCGTCCTCGTCGGTGACGGCGAGCAGGGCGGCGCGGTCGGTCCAGGCCAGGTGCGCGATCTGGTGCGCGACCGTCCAGCCGGGCGCGGGGCTGGCGAGCCGCCACTCCCCGGGCCCCAACCGGGCCACCAGCGCGTCGAGTTCCTCACTCTCCTCGCGCAGATCGTCGATCACGGGCGTCGGGTCGGACACGATCGCTCCCCTCGGGCACGGCGGCTTGCGGCGCGGTGTGGTTGAGGAGCATGGCAGGGGGTGCAGAAACAATCAAGCATGCTTGCTGGATTTTGACCGGACGGCAGTCCGTGGCGGCGCGGGTGCTCGGCGACCCCGTGCCGGCCCGTCAGGAGAGGGGGTCGGGGGTCACTTGCAGGTCACTCGGCGAGCGATCAGCGTGGCCCAGTGCAGCAGGCAGGCGTTGATCGGCGCGAGAGAACCGCCCTCCACCGCTTCGGCGAGCGCCTGGTCCGTCGCCTGGTCGTACGCCGACAGCAACTCGGGGGCAACGACCGCGCAGGCGGCTCGCAGGGTCCGCGGGGTGCGCTCGGGGCGAGGGGTCAACGGTCCCTCACCAACGGCCGCGGAGTGCTGTGGGCTCATGCTGCCGCTCCCTTCGCGCCCGGGGCGGACGCGCAAGCCCGCCGACGGGTGTCAGGCGTGAGGTCCCGCGCCCGACCTTAGCCTCATGCACACGACGTCGGGCACGGTCCGAAACCCGCGCCCGCCCCCTACTGGCCGTCGTCCCCCGGCCCCGGCAGCTGTCGCTTCGCGCGGCTCCCCCGCCCCACCTGGGTCCGCACCGCCCCCATGCTGGCCGCGATCACCAGGGCGATGGCCGCGGACTGGGTGGCGGAGAGGGCCTGGTCGAGGATGAGGAAGCCGGCCGTGGCGGCGATGGCGGGCTCCAGGCTCATCAGGATGGCGAAGGTGGGGGCGGGCAGGCGGCGCAGGGCGAGGAGTTCGAGGGTGTAGGGCAGGACGGAGGAGAGCAGGGCGACCCCGGCGCCCAGCGCGATCGTGGCCGGGTCCAGGAGCTTGCCGCCCGACTCGGCGATGCCCAGCGGCAGGAACAGCAGCGCGCCGACCGCCATCGCGAGCGCCAGCCCGTCGGCCTGCGGGAAGCGGCGCCCGGTGCGGGCGCTGAAGAGGATGTACGCCGCCCACATCGCGCCCGCCCCGAGCGCGAAGGCGACACCGGCCGGGTCGAGGCTTTCGAAGCCGCCGCCGCCGAGCAGGAAGACGCCGGCCAGGGCGAGCGCCGCCCAGACCAGGTTGACCGCGCGGCGGGAGGCGACGACGGACAGGGCGAGCGGCCCGAGCACCTCCAGGGTGACGGCGGGGCCGAGGGGGATGCGGTCGACGGCCTGGTAGAAGAGGCCGTTCATACCGGCCATGGCGATGCCGAAGACGACGACCGTGCCCCAGTCGGCCCGGGAGTGCCCGCGCAGCCGGGGCCGGCAGATCAGCAGCAGTACGACGGCGGCGACGGCCAGCCGCAGGGTCACCACACCGAGCGCGCCGGCCCGGGGCATCAGGGTCACCGCCAGCGCCGCGCCGAACTGCACGGAGAGGCCACCGGCGAGGACCAGGCCGACCGGACCGAGGGAACCCCGTCGCCCGCCCGGCACGGACTGATGGCCGGCGACGGGCGCCGCCTCCGCGCCGGCCACGGGGGCGGCGGCGGACGGGGTGCTGGGGGTGCTCACGGTGGCTCCGGGTCGTCTGGGAGTAGGTCTGGGGAGTAGGCCAGGTATCAGATTGTTCATCACACTGTACGTCACAGTGCACAGCAATGAACCAAGTCAGGCACATAGCCCTGCCACGCAACTGTCGCGAGCGGGGAGGGCCGCTGTCAACGGACTTCCGGCATGTGGGCGGACTCGCCGGAAGGGCCCTTTCGGCGAGGAGGTAGCGTCCGCACCGTGAGACGACTCGTTGCCCGCCTCTGGCGCCTGCTGCGCCCCGTGCAGAGCCGTGTGATGTGGCTGCTGCACACCAAGTACGTCGTCGGCGTGACCGGCGTCGTGCGCGACGACGAGGGACGGGTCCTGCTGCTGAAGCACCGGATGTGGCCGCCGGGCCGCCAATGGGGCCTGCCGAGCGGCTTCGCGCGCAAGGGCGAGGACTTCCGGCGGACCGTCGTCCGCGAGGTCAGGGAGGAGACCGCCCTCGACGTGGAGGTGGGCCGCCTGGTCATGCTGAACAGCGGCCTGCGCACCCGCCTGGAAGTGGCGTACGAGGCCCGCTTGCTGGGCGGCGAGCTGCGCATCGACCCGTTCGAGATCCTGGAGGCCCGCTGGTGCCGCCCGGACGAGTTGCCCGAGGACATCCAGCCGGTGTGCGGTCCGCTGGTCCGGGGCGAGACGACGCCCTGACGAACTCTCGCGGGCGGCACCGAACACACCGGCTCGGGATCAGGGTCCTTTCCGGTCAGCCCATGCTCTTCGCACCGTCCAGGGACTCCCGGACGATGTCGGCGTGGCCGGCGTGCTGGGCGGTCTCGGCGATGACGTGCAGCAGCACCCGCCGGACCGACCACTGCGCGGCGGGCTCGAACCACGGGGCCTTCGGCAACGGCTGCGCGGCCTCCAGGTCGGGCAGCGTGGCGACCAGGTCATCGGTCCGGCGGGCCACCTCGGCGTAGTCGGCCAGTACACCGGCCAGCGTCTCGCCGGGCAGCATCCGGAACTCGTCGGCGCGCTGGGCCCAGTCGGCCTCGGTCATGGCCGTGAAGTCCCCCATCGCGGAGGGGCCGTCCAGGATGAAGTCCGCCCAGCCCCTTTCGACCGAGGTCACGTGCTTGATCAGGCCGCCCAGGCAGAGCTCGCCGGCGGTGGTCCGGAGCCCGGCCTGCTCGTCGGTGAGGTCACGTGTGGTGAAGCGCAGGAAGTGCCGGTGCTTGGCCAGCACCTCCAGCAGGTCGGCGCGCTCACCGCTGAGGGCCGGGGCCTCGGCCAGGTCGCGGGTGGTGGACTCGCGGGTGGTCGACTCGCGGGTGGTCGGGTCGTCGAGGGTCATGGTTCCGCCTTCCGGTGTTCCGGTCCGTCGGTCGGGGACCACGCTATGGGCCATCGAGGTCAGTTCTTGTCCTAGATAAGCGGTGCTCGGGACGGAGACGGAGCACAGGATGCGGCTAGAGAGCGATCCCCCCGCCGCCCATCAGCAGTCCCAGCCCTTCCGTGTCGTCGAAGGCGTCGCCGGACAGCCGGGTGGCGCCCTCGGTGGCGGGTCCCTTCGCGGTGCCGGGGAGCACCCACGCGACGCTGTCGATCGTGTCGCTGCCCGGCGCGGTCACCACGAGGTCGGCGCGTCCGTCGCCGTCCAGGTCGGTGAGGCCCAGCGAGCTGCCGAAGTCGGCTTGCCCGTCGGGGGCGGCGCCGAGGTCGCTCCCGTCGAAGAGGCGGCCACCCTGACCACTGAGCCCGTCCGGTCCGCCTGCCAGGAACAGCACCTGCTCCGGGCCCGGCTCCCCGTAGATGTCCCACCGAGGAGCGCCGGCGACGACGTCCGCGTATCCGTCGCCGTTGACGTCCCCGACGTCCAGGGACACGAAGACGGCATCCTCGTCCTGGGGCTCCTCGCCCGGCACGCCCGGGGTGTCGCGGTCGACGGTCGTCGTCCGCCTGCCCGGCCCGGACTCCGAGCCGTACACGACCGTCACCGAGCTGCGGCTCGCGTCACCGCCCCGGGGGGTGAGGACCAGGTCGCCGAAGCCGTCGCCGTCCACGTCGCCGATGGCACCGGCCCCGGCGTCGGGGAGGCGGATACCCTGCGGCTGCGTGAAGCCGTCCCGGCCGCCGTGCAGGTAGGCCACCGGCCGCATCTGCTCGGACCAGGGCCCCTCGGGGTCAGGGTCGGCGTCGTGGAAGCTCACCAGGTCGTCGACGCCGTCGCCGTCGAGGTCCCCGGCGACGAGGTCGCCGAAGTTCGCGGTGTCGACGTCCGGCGCGGGTCGGCGCGGGGCGGGGACGCGGGCCGTCCCGGCCGGGGTGCCGTCGCGCTCGAAGGGGCCCTTGAGCAGCCCCTTGTCGGAACCGAGCCCGAAGACCAGGTCGGAGTGCCCGTCCCCGTCGAAGTCACCGGCGGCGAGCTGCTCCTCCAGGATCGGGTCGTTGTCCCAGGCGACGTGGCTGCCGTCCGTGCCCGGCACGCGCGTGGCACTCGACAGCCCCTCCCCCGACCCCCACACGATGATCACGCTCGGCTTCCAGTCGAAGACGGCGGTGGCGAGGTCGGTGTACCCGTCCCCGTCGAAGTCCCGCGCCACGACGTCCGTCCCGAAGAACGCCTCGTCGCGATTCTTGCCGGGTATCCCGGGGTCGTCCTGAGTGAGGTACTGGCACCGTCCGACCCGCGTCCCGTCCCCCGTCCCGTACGCGACCTCGACACTCCCGCCCCCACTCCCGCCCTCCACACTGCCGCCCGCGCCGAAGGCCAGGTCGGGGTTGCCGTCTCCGTCGAAGTCGGCGGGAGCCACGGTGCCCTCCGGGGCGGCCCGTACCGACGCGTCCCCGCCGGCGGGCGCGGCCCCCTCACCCGAGGCCCGGCACGCGTACGGCGCGGCGATGCCCTCCGGCTCGTCGCCGACGACCACCATCCCCACGACGACGCCCAACGCGACGACGCCGGCAGCGCCGCCGATCAGCCACGTCCGCTTGCCGACGCGTCGCCGCCGTACCTCCGCCTGATCATCCGAACCGTCCATACGAATGATCACGCGCCGGCCGCGTCACGCGGTTCCTGGTCGTCAGGCCGGACGGCGCCCCACGGAAAGCAGATGTGAACTCGCCGCCAACAACTCCGGGTAGGGCTCGGCCATGCGGGCAGCCGCGAGAACCGACTGGAACAGGCTCGACTGCATGGAACCGTCAGACCCCCGCGACGGGTGGAGTCGTCCGGGGGCACGGCCACCAGCTGTACCTGATCGGAGCTGATGACATGACCGACCTTATCGGCCGCCTCCTCGCACGGCTGGGCCTGATGCCCAAACCCCGAGGCACCCACCGCCGCACCGGCCCGCGCCCGGCGACCCGTACCGCACCAGCATTCCGCAATCGCTACTCTTCCTCCAGCCCCTCCGCCAACACCTCCGCCAAGTGCCGCCCCCGCACCCCCGCCAACTGCTCCAACTGCGTCCGGCAAGAGAAGCCGTCCGCCAGGACCACCGCCCCCTCCGGTGCCTCCCGCACCGCCGGCAGCAGCTGGTCCTCGGCGCACGCGGTCGACACCTCGTAGTGGCCGGCCTCGAAACCGAAGTTGCCCGCGAGGCCGCAGCAGCCGCCGGTCAGCTCGCCGGTCAGGCCCGCTGCCTCGCGCAGGCGGCGGTCGGGGGCGTCGCCCAGGACCGCGTGCTGGTGGCAGTGGGTCTGGCCGGTGACCGGGCGGTCCACGGCGGGCGGAGTCCAGTGGGGGGCGTGGCGTTCCAGGGCCTCCGCGAAGGTCAGCACCCGGGCGGCGAGGCGGGCCGCCCGGGGGTCGTCGTGGAGCAGCTCCGGGAGGTCCGTGCGCAGGGCCGCCGCGCAACTCGGTTCCAGGACGACGACCGGCGCCGACGTCTCCAGCACCGGGGCCATCAGGTCCAGCGTGCGTCGCAGCACCGCGCGGGCCTGGTCCAGCTGCCCCGTCGACACGTACGTCAGACCGCAGCAGACCCGGCCCCGGCGGGCGGTCATCAGCGCCGCCGCCGACTTCGACGTACCGTCGCCGACCGCGGCCCGACCCCGCAGGGTCGGTGGCAGCGCCACCCGCAGTCCCGCCGCCTCCAGCACCCGTACGGCCGCCCGGCCCACGGACGGCGACAGGTGTTCGGTGAAGGTGTCGGGCCAGAGGACGACCAGGTCGCCGGAGCGATCCGGACCTGAGGGACGCCGGCGCCACCAGCGAGTGAACGGCTCCCGTGCCAGGCGCGGCAGGTCCCGCTCGCGCGCGATCCCGCCCACGCGTTTCGCCACGGCCGCCAACGGGCGCACGGACGCCAGCGCGTTGACGACCGGCGCCAGGCGGGCCCGCGCCGCCCAGCGCAGCCACACCGGCAGCCTGCCCATCGCGTAGTGGGCGGCGGGTCGGCGGCGCCCCGCGTAGTGGTGGTGCAGGAACTCCGCCTTGTACGTGGCCATGTCGACCTCGACCGGGCAGTCGGAGCGGCAGCCCTTGCAGGACAGGCACAGGTCGAGCGCGTCGCGGACCTCCGTCGACCGCCAGCCGTCCGTCACCAGCTCGCCCGCGAGCATCTCGTGCAGCAGGCGGGCGCGCCCGCGGGTCGAGTGCTCCTCGTCCCCCGTCGCCCGGAAGGACGGGCACATGACGCCCGAGCCGGTCACCGACGTCGTACGGCACTTGGCGACCCCCACGCAGCGCCGTACCGCCGCCGAGAAGTCACCGCCGTCGGACGGGTAGCCGAACGCCACGTCCACCGGCTCGCGCGGCAGGACGGAGAAGCGGAGGTTGGTGTCCAACGGCGCCGGGCGGACCAGCATCCCCGGGTTGAGGAGGTCGTCCGGGTCCCAGACGGCCTTCGCGCGTTCGAAGAGGGCGACCGTCTCCGCCCCGTACATCCGCGGCAGCAGCTCCGCTCGCGCCTGCCCGTCCCCGTGCTCACCGGAGAGCGAGCCGCCGTGCGCCACGACCACGTCCGCCAGCTCCTCCGAGAAGCGGCGGAATCGCGCGACCCCCGCGTCCGTCAGCAGGTCGAAGTCGATGCGTACGTGGATGCAGCCGTCGCCGAAGTGGCCGTACGGTGTGCCGCGCAAACCATGAGAGGTCAGCAGCGCCCTGAAGTCGCGCAGGTAGGCGCCCAGGCGGGCCGGGGGCACCGCGCAGTCCTCCCAGCCGGGCCACGCCTCCGAACCGTCCGGCATCCGCGTCGCCGTACCGCTCGCGTCCTCCCGCACGCGCCACAGCGTCCGCCGGCCCGCCGGGTCGGTCACCACGCGCGCGTCGACGACGTCGGCCGCCCGCACGATCGCCTCCGCACGCGCGCGTGCCTCCGCCTCCGACTCGCCGCCGGTCTCCACGAACAGCCACGCCCCGCCCCGGGGCAGCCCCTCCGTGGACGGGACCAGGTCGACCGCCATGCCCTCCACCGTCAGCGGGCCGTACGGCAGCAGCCCGGCCGCCGCCTCCGCCGCCCCGGCCTCGTCGGCGTAGCCCAGCACCGCCAGCGCACGCGCGCGTGGCGCCTCGACCAGCCGGACCTCCGCCTGGGTCAGCACGCCCAGCGTGCCCTCCGAGCCGCAGAAGGAGCGGGCGACGTCCGCGCCCCGCTCCGGCAGCAGCGCGTCCAGCGCGTAGCCGGAGATACGGCGGGGGAGGTCGGGGAAGCCCGTGCGCAGGCGTGCCAGGCCGCCGTCGACGAGGTCGCGCAGGCCGTCCGGCGCCCCGGCCCACTCCTGCCCGAGCCGCAGCCGCTTCCCCCGCGCGGTGAGCACGGTCAGTTCGCGGACGCTGTCGGCCGTCGTGCCCCACGCGACCGAGTGGGAGCCGCACGAGTTGTTGCCGATCATGCCGCCGAGCGTGCAGCGGCTGTGGGTGGAGGGGTCGGGGCCGAAGCGCAGGCCGTGCGGGGCGGCGGCGTCCTGGAGGCGGTCGAGGACCAGGCCCGGCTGGACCATGGCCGTACGGGCCTCCGCGTCGAGGGAGACCAGCCGGTTCATGTGCCGGGTGAAGTCCAGGACCACCCCCGTGCCCGTCGCCTGCCCGGCGATCGACGTGCCGCCGCCCCGTGCGACCACCGGCACCCCGTGCTCCCGGCACACCCCCAGCACGGCCGCCACGTCGTCGGCGTCTCTCGGCGCCACCACGCCGAGCGGGACCCTCCGGTAGTTGGACGCGTCCATCGTCGTCAGCGCGCGGGAGGTGACGTCGAACCCGACCTCGCCGCGGACGGCCCTGCGCAGTGCTGCCTCCAGATCGGTCATGTCATCCAGCATGGCTCTTGTGGTTCGGTACAGGTCCGCAAGGCGGAGACTTCGTCTCATCGGACGGACATGGCTTCGTCCGGTTTGGCCGACGGGATACCCTCCGGCACGTGGCTGAGATCCAGATTCCTGCTGACATCAAGCCCGCGGACGGTCGATTCGGCGCGGGTCCCTCCAAGGTGCGGGTGGAGGCGCTGGACGCCCTGGCCGCCACCGGTACGTCCCTCCTCGGCACCTCCCACCGACAGGCTCCGGTCAAGAACCTGGTCGGCAAGGTCCGTGAGGGCATCCGCGAGCTGTTCCGGCTCCCCGACGGCTACGAGGTGATCCTCGGCAACGGCGGCTCCACCGCGTTCTGGGACGTCGCGACCCACGGCCTGATCGAGAACAGGTCGCAGCACCTGAGCTTCGGCGAGTTCTCCTCCAAGTTCGCCAAGGCCGCGAAGCTCGCGCCCTGGCTGGCCGAGCCGACGGTCGTCTCCTCCGACCCGGGCACCCACCCCGACGCGCGCGCCGAGGCCGGCGTGGACGTCTACGCGTTCACCCACAACGAGACCTCGACCGGCGTCGCCATGCCCATCAAGCGGGTCGCCGGAGCCGACGAGGGCTCCCTCGTACTGGTCGACGCGACGTCCGGCGCCGGCGGTCTGCCGGTCGACATCGCCGAGACCGACGTCTACTACTTCGCCCCGCAGAAGTCCTTCGCCTCCGACGGCGGCCTGTGGATCGGCGTCTTCTCCCCGGCCGCGATCGAGCGCGCCGAGCGAGTCCACGCCTCCGGCCGGCACGTCCCGGAGTTCTTCTCCCTCCCGACGGCGATCGACAACTCCCGCAAGAACCAGACGTACAACACCCCGGCCCTCGCCACGCTCTTCCTGCTGGGCGAGCAGCTGGACTGGATGAACGGCCAGGGCGGCCTGGACTTCACCACCGGCCGCACCAAGGACTCCTCGACCCGCCTCTACTCCTGGGCGGAGGAGGCCAAGTACGCGACCCCGTTCGTCTCGGACCCGGCCAAGCGGTCGCAGGTCATCGGCACCATCGACTTCGCCGACGACATCGACGCCGCCGCCGTCGCCAAGGTGCTGCGCGCCAACGGCGTCGTCGACACCGAGCCGTACCGCAAGCTCGGCCGCAACCAGCTGCGGGTGGCGATGTTCCCGGCGATCGACCCGGCGGACGTCGAGGCGCTCACGAAGTGCGTCGACTATGTGATCGAGAAGCTCTAGCCGCTTCTTCCCGTACGACGACGGAGGGGGGGGCGCGGGGGAGGCGCGCCCGCCCCCCGCCCGCGCCCCGCCCGGACGAACAAACCCCCAGCAAAAACACGCCGGCGCGCCCC
>NZ_JBHXNW010000027.1:93754-97329 GCF_042717365.1 Streptomyces sp. NPDC058534 | reverse complement strand
CGGTGAGGGTCCGGGGCGAAGCGCCGTGCGCGCGGGGCGGAGGGATCAGGCGCCGTCCCCGCCGGAGCGGCGGCGCGAGAGGTGGTACGCGACGCCCACCGAGCCCACGACGAGCGCGGCGCCCAGCCCGATCTGCTGCACGTCGAGCCCGGCGACGCTGCCGCCCTCGCCGGCGTGCACGCCCTTGGGGTGGTGGGGCTCGGGCGTCCAGTGGTGCGAGCCGCCGCCCGCGATGGTCAGGTCCACGGTGCCGGTCCTGTTCATGCAGGCGAACGTCACCTGGTAGACCGCCCCGCGCCGGGCGTCGCGGTGAACCTGCGCCGTCGCCCAGTAGTCGTCCCGCGGGATGGTCACCGTGTCGAACACCGGCGACGTGGCCGTGACCCGTCCGCGGCAGCCGGCGTCGGTGCGGCCCACCCCCAGCGTGACCTCGTCGCCGGGGGCGACGGTCGCGGGGGTGACGGTGAAGCCGAACGTCGAGTCGTGTCCGCCCACGGCGGCCCCGGCCGGTACGCAGGCGGAGAGGGCGGCGACCCCCAGCAGTGCGACCGAGGCGACGGGTATCGCGCGCATGGTGAATCCTCCGGGTCCCCGAGGAGCGGCGGCGGACCTGTTCCGCTCGCGCCAGAAACGCACCTCGATGTCCGAAACGCTAGGAAACGGGGCGCGCGGACGCGATCTCAGTAGCGCGAATGGGGCAACCTTGTGGGCCGCTCAGGGGACGGTGACGGCGTGTCGGACGCCTCGACGCCCCCTGGCCCGGCTCAGCCCTTCACGTCGGGGAAGAGACTCAGGAACGGATCGGTCGACGCGGCGACCCCCCGGCTGAAGGGGGCGTCGAAGTCCCAGATGAGGAAGAGCAGGAAGGCGATCAGCGCCGAGAACAGACCGGCGAGGACCAGCTCGCGCGTCGTGCGCCGGATCTGGAGGGCGAAGACCATCCCGATCGTGATGACGCCCCCGGCGATCAGCCCGAACCACACCACCCCCGGCATGGTCTCGCCCGTCGACTGCGCGCGGCCGCTGCGGGCCTGGTCCGCCGCGGCCACCTGGTCCACCAGCGGCTGGTACGCCTGGGCCTCGAAGTCCGACCTCGGCTCGTAGTCGGTGACGTCCGCACGGACCCGGTCGAGCAGCTCGGTGCCGCGGTCGGTCACCTCGCCGCGGTCGGCCATGGCCTTCCACTCGGTGGTGACGACGTGTCCGACATAGGCGTTGACATCCTCCCGGATGCGGTCACGGACGTCGGGCGGATAGGACCGGACGCGTTCCGAGATCTCGTGCAGCGCGACGGCCTCCGTCTGCACGTTGTCCTCGGCGGCGCTGCGCGCCTCCCAGACACCGGCGATGGCCAGGCCCAGGACGATGGCGTACACCACCCCGATCCACATCGTCATGTACTCGATGACGTCCGGGGTCTCGGTGATGTCCTCGTCGTCGGACGCCGTGCGGTGCCGTAGGAGGGTGATGACGACCACCACGGCGCAGGCGGCCAGCATCGCGAGGGTGAGAACAAGCCATTCCGGCAAGAGATGCCTCCAGGATTCAGCGCGCACGGAGCGCGGCGACGGCGACCACCGCGGGCACCGTGATGAGCAGGACGAAGACGAGCGGCGACGTGGCCCCGCGCGAGGACCGCTGCGCCGGCCGGGCGGCGCGATGGCGCGGGTAGTGCACCGGACTCAGCGACGGGCGGGGCGTGGGCGTGGCCGACGGGGAGGGGGCGGGCGCAGGGGGAGGGGCCGGCCTGGGGGTGGGGCTCGGTGTCGGCGTGGGCCGTACGGGGGCCGGTCGCGGCGGGGGTGGTGGCGGCGGTTCCGGTTTGGGCGCGGGTTGGGGCGGCGGGGGCTTCGGCGCGGGGGGTGGTGGGGGAGTGGGCTTCGCGGGCGGAGGCTCGGGAGTCGGGGTCGGTGTCGGTGCGGGGGTCGGCTTCGGCGGCGGTGAGGGGCTGGGGCACGGCGGGAAGGTGGGCCAGGAGGCGCTCCCGGCCACCGCCACCGCGTCGGTACCGCCCGGTCCGGTCGACACGTAGGCGCAGGCGTCCGCCTGCGCCGGGCCGACCGGCACGCCGACGAGCGTGAACGTCAGCGTCACCAGGGCCAACACCCGTCCGGCAGCGGCGGATCGGGTCGGTTCGGGTCCATGCACGACGCAGATCATGGAGCCTGCCGCACCGCGCCACGCCCGAGTGCCCGGTGATTGCCCCGAAGGAGGGACACCGGCCGACCAGCGGTTTGACCTTCGCCGGCCCGCCCGCGCCGGACCCCGCACCCGTGTACGACCACCCGTGTACGACCACCCGTGTACGACCACCCGTGTACGACGACGGCGCGCGGCGGCGGCCGGAAAGAATCCCGCGCCCCGTTGAACACAACCGGCACCCCCGTGCGTACCCAGTGTCGTGCGGCGGCCCGGACGGGAGCCGCAACACCTTCGCGATGATCGGGGATTGACGATGAAGACCTCCTGGCGGAGCGCCTCACTCGTGGCGAGCGCCGCAGTGGTGCTGGCGCTGACGACGGCGTGCGGCCAGGACGGCGGCGGCGCCACCGGCAGCCAGAACGTGGGCGCCACGGCCGCGCCCGGCGACGTCGGCGACATCGGGGCGGGGGCAGGCGACGGAATCGGCAACGGCTCGGCCAAGCCCCAGGGTTCGGCGAGCGCGCCGGAGCCCGCGGGCAAGCTGTCCGTGTCCACGAACGCCGAGATCGGCGAGCTGGTGACCGACGGAGCGGGCCACACCCTCTACCGCTTCGACGCCGACACCGCCAAGCCGCCCAAGACGACCTGCGAGAACGACTGCGCCACCGCCTGGCCGCCGGTGGCCGCGGACGACGCCCTCGCCGGCGAGGGCATCGACAAGGCTCTGCTCGGCGAGGTCACCCGCCCCGACGGCACCAAGCAGCTGACGATCGGCGGCTGGCCCGCGTACCGCTACGCCAAGGACGCCGCCGCGGGCGACGCCAAGGGCCAGGGCGTCGGCGGCAAGTGGTTCGCGCTCGCCGCCGACGGCAAGAAGGCCAAGGCGGCCGACCAGGCCGGACTCTCCACCCGCGAGGATCCGAAGCTCGGCGAGATCGTCGTCGACAAGAACGGCATGACCGTCTACCGCTTCATGAAGGACGAGGCCTGGCCGAAGCCCGTGTCGGCGTGCACCGGCGCCTGCCTGGAGAAGTGGCCGGTGGTGGCGCCCGTCGAGGCCAACGACACCAAGGGCGTGGAGAAGAAGGGCCTGATGAGCTTCACCCGGCCCGACGGCGCCGCCCAGCAGACGATCGACTGCTGGCCGATCTACACCTTCGCCGGCGACAAGGAGGCCGGTGACACCAACGGACAGGGCGTCGGCGGCACCTGGTACGCCGTCAAGCCCGACGGGAAGCCGGTCGGCGCGCCGAAGAAGTAGCGACCGCGCTCAGAACGACCGCGCTCAGAACGACCGCGCTCAGAACGACCGCGCTCAGAGCGGGGGGGGGGGGGGGGGGGGGGGGGGCGGGGGCGCGGGGCGGCGCGGGGGGGGGCGGGGGGGGGGCGGGTCGCTCTGCGCAGCGAGCACTCGCGCTGGCCGCCGCGGGAGC
>NZ_JBHXNW010000027.1:53463-93744 GCF_042717365.1 Streptomyces sp. NPDC058534 | reverse complement strand
GCCCCACACAACGCCCGCGCACAGCGCGGGCCGCCCCCCCCGCCCCCCGGGGGGGGGCACGGCCCCGTTCGTGTGCTTTCCTGCACCTTGGTGCCCCGCATGTGCCGCAGGCAGTGACCGGGAACGGACGGTCAATTTCCGTTTGGGCTCGCTCCTTTGGCGGGCGATCAGTAGCCTCAGCTCGAACACCGGACCGGCTATGCCTTGGAGAACTGGATGGAGCGTCCCGCCTGGGCCCCTCGCAGCATCGACATCTCGGTGCCCAGCGTGTCCCGGATCTACGACTTCTACCTGGGCGGTTCGCACAACTTCGAGGTCGACCGGGAAGCCGCCCGCCGTGCCATGGAGTTCCTGCCGGGGCTCCCCAAGATCATGCAGGCGAACCGGGCGTTCATGCGCCGCGCCGTGCGCTTCGCGGCCGAACAGGGCATCGACCAGTTCCTGGACATCGGCTCCGGCATCCCGACCTTCGGCAACGTCCACGAGGTGGCCGGACGCGCGCGCCCCGGCGCCCGCGTCGTGTACGTCGACCACGACCCGGTGGCGGTCGCCCACAGCGAGGCGGTCCTGGAGGGCAACGACGACGCCGGCGTGGTGGCGGCGGACCTCCTCAAACCTGGGGAGATCCTCAACAGCCCCCAGGTGCGGCGGCTGATCGACCTGAATCGACCGGTCGCCCTCCTGCTGGTTGCCATACTGCACTTCGTGGAAGACGCGGACGACCCGTACGCGGCGGTGGCCGAGCTGAGCGACGCGCTCGCGCCCGGCAGCCTGCTCGTGCTCACGCATGCCTCGTACGAGGGAATCCCGCTGCCCGCCGAACGGGCCGGGGGAGCGGTGGACGTGTACCGGGACATCCGCAATCCGCTGATCATGCGTTCGCGCGACGACATCGCGCGGTTCTTCAAGGGGTACGACATGGTGGAACCCGGACTGGTTCCGATGCCGCGCTGGCGGCCCGAGGGGTCGCCCGAGGACGAGGACCCGTACGCGTTCTCCGGGTTCGCCGGCGTGGGACGTACGGCGTGATGGCGGAGCCGGACGGGCCGGAGGACAGACTGCGCCGGTTCGCGACGATCTGGAGCCGGGCCGTGTTCCCGGTGACCTCGACGTCGTCCACCCGGCCCGAGTTCGAGGACCAACTGCTGCCGCTGGCCCGCCGGCTGAGCGAGGTGCTGCGCGCCCACGGCTTCGACGCGGCCGAGGCCCGGGCGGTCGGCGCCGCACTCGTCGACTGCCACTGCACCGACCCCGAGGCGCTCGCCCGGACGCTCGACTGCGTCGACGCCTACCTGGTGCTCTACTGCGGCGAGGACGGCGACCCCGAGGGCCTGCGGGCCCGTTCGGCGCGGGTCCAGCACGCCATGGCCGCCGGGTTCGCCGGGGCGCTCAGGGCCAGGACCCTGGCCGAACAGGAGGCCATCGCGCAGGCCGCCCTGAAGGCACAGGGTGTGGTGGCCGAGGCGCTGCACGCCAGCGAGGCCCGCTTCCGCGCCGTCTTCGAGGGCGCCGCCATAGGCATCGGCATCGCCGACCTGGACGGCAACGTCCTCCAGGTCAACGAGGCCCTGATGCGCATGTTCGGCATGGCCGACCCGGCGCTCGGCGGCCGCAGGGCGACCGAGTGGACGCATCCCGACGACGCGCCGCAGACCTGGCGCCTCTACGACGAGCTGGTGCGCGGCGAGCGCGAGCACTACCACGTGGAGAAGGCCTTCTACCGGCCCGACGGCACGGTCCTGTGGACCAACCTGACCGTCTCCCTGCTACGGGACGCCGACGGCACCCCGCAGTACCAGCTGGCGCTGATGGAGGACACCACGGAGCGGCGGCTGCTCAACCTGCGGCTGCGCTACGAGGCCACGCACGACGCGCTCACCGGCCTGCCCAACCGGAGCTTCTTCTTCGAACGCCTGGAGAAGGCCCTGAACGCCGGGCCCGGCCTGCGCTTCGGCCTGTGCTATCTCGACCTCGACGGCTTCAAGACCGTCAACGACAGCCTCGGCCACGCGGCCGGCGACCGGCTGCTCGTGGAGGTCGCCGACCGGCTCCAGGCCTGCGCCACGGCGCCCGGCGAGATGGTCGCCCGGCTCGGCGGCGACGAGTTCGTCGCCCTGACCACCGGCCCGGACACCCGGCACGAGGTCGACGAGCTGGCCGGCCGCATCATGAACGCGCTGCTCGCCCCGATCAGCGTCGACGGCCGCGAACTGACCGTGCGCGGCAGCATCGGCATCGTCGAGGGCCCGGCGGGCGAACGCAGCCCGGCGGAGGTGCTGCGCAGCGCCGACATCACGATGTACCGGGCCAAGTCGGCGGGCGGCAACCGCTTCGAGCTGGCCGACCCGGAGGCCGACGCGCGCGTCATCACCCGGCACGGGCTGACCACCGCGCTGCCGGCCGCCCTGGAGCGCGGCGAGTTCTTCATCGAGTACCAGCCGCTGGTCCACCTCGGCGACGGCAGTGTGCGCGGCGCCGAGGCGCTGGTGCGCTGGCTGCACCCGCAGCACGGGGTGCTCGGACCGGACCGCTTCATCCCGCTCGCCGAGCACACGGGGCTGATCGTGCCGCTGGGCCGCTGGGTCCTGGAGCAGTCCGTGCGGCAGGCCCGCGCCTGGCGGGAACGGTACGGGGAGACGACCGCGGCGGGCCCGCTGCGCATCAACGTCAACCTCTCGCCCTGCCAGCTCACCCACCCGGGCCTGGTCCAGGACACCGTCGAGATCCTGGAGCGGACCGGGGTCGCGCCCGACGCGCTGTGCCTGGAGGTGACGGAGTCGGCGTTGATCGGCGCGGACGACGACCTGCTCAAGCCGCTGCGCCGGCTGGCCGAGATGGGCGTCGACATCGCCCTGGACGACTTCGGCACCGGCTACTCCAACCTCGCCAACCTGCGCAGGCTGCCGGTCAGCGTCCTCAAGCTGGACCGTTCCTTCACCCAGAGCATGCAGCAGTTCCCCGCCGACCCCGTGGACCTCAAGATCGTCGAGGGCATCGTCGCCCTGGCCCACAGCCTCGACCTCGCGGTCACCGTCGAGGGCGTGGAAACCGGCGCCCAGGCGGAGCAACTGCGGATACTGGGCTGCGACACGGCCCAGGGCTGGTACTACGCCCGCCCGGGCCCACCGGAGCGACTGCACGACCTGGCGTTGGTGGACGCGACGGCGTAGCGCCCCGTAAGGGGCGCGGGGCTCTGACATCATGTGGCTCCGCCGCGTGGGCGCGACCAGCCACGACGCACCCGCGGCCCCGGACGGCGCTGACCATCAACGGCGCCCCCGGGCCCCGCACGCAACGAACCGTCACCTTTCAAGCAGCATCCGCTGCAACTCCCGTGCCGCCCGCGGCGGAGCCACATCGCTACGGTGCGCCAGCGCGATCGTCCGGTGCAGCCCCGGCCGGGCCAGCGGCGTCACCCGCAGCCCGCGCCCGGACCGCGCCGCGACCATCCGGGGCACGACCGCCATCCCCAGCCCCGCCCGCACGAACCCCAGCACCGCGTCCATCTCGCCCCCCTCCACCGCGAAGTCCGGCTCGAACCCCGCGGAGCGGCACGCGGCCACGGTCAGCTCCCGCAGGTCGTAGCCGTGCCGGAACATCACCAGGCGTTCGCCCTCCAGGTCCGCGATGTCCACGGCCCGGCGTCCGCCGCCCGGCCGGGCCGACTCCGGGGACGACACCACGACCAGGTCCTCCCGCAGCAGCTCCACCGTGGTCAGCGCCGGCGAGGCGGTGGGCAACGGCAGCACGACCAGCGCGAGGTCGAGCGCGCCGCGCGCCAGCTCCCGGACCAGGTCGTGCGAGCCGCCCTCCTCGATCAGCAGCTGGATGCCCGGATAGCGGTCGTGGAACGCGCGCAGCACGTCGGGGAGCAGGCCCGTGCACACGCTCGGCGTCGCGCCCAGCCGGACCCGGCCGCGACGCAGCTGCACCAGCTCCAGCACCTCGTGCCGTGCGGTGTCCGCGTCGGCCAGGATGCGCCGGGCCAGCGGCAGCAGCGCCTCCCCGGCGTCGGTGAGGGTGATGTTGCCGCGGGCCCGCAGGAACAGGTCCGCGCCCAGCTCCCGCTCCAGCGCCTTGATCTGCTGGGACAGCGACGGCTGTGCCACGTGGACCGCCTCCGCCGCGCGCGTGAAGTGCCGCGTCTCGGCGACCGCCACGAAGTACTGAAGCTGTTGCAACTGCATACGGCGAGCATACGCCGTCGATAGAGAGTGTCTATGGAAACCAGGCAGACCATGTCTTGGACCGATGGGGCGCCTTCCCCGTAACGTCCTGTGACATGGCTCTGGCAACGCGGACGGACCGACGGCCGTCCATGGCGCGCACCGTGTGGGACTCGACCGTCGGCAAGAAGACAGTGATGGCGGTCAGCGGTCTCGTCATGCTGCTCTACCTGGTCGCCCACATGATCGGGAACCTGAAGATCTTCTTCGGGCCCGAGGAGATCAATCACTACGCCCACTGGCTGCGTACGGTCGGTGAGCCGTTCATGCACTACGAGTGGACGCTCTGGCTGATCCGTGTCGTCCTCGTGGTCGCCGTGGTCGCGCACGCCACCTCCGCGTACCAGCTGAGCCGCCGCGACATCAAGGCGCGCCCCACCAAGTACGCGAACAAGAAGGCGGGCAAGAGCTTCGCCACTCGCACGATGCGCTGGGGCGGGATCATCCTCGGCCTGTTCATCGTCTGGCACATCCTGGACCTGACGACCGGCACCGTGCACCCGGGCGGCTACGAGCACCTGCGCCCGTACCAGAACATCATCGACACGTTCTCCACGTGGTACGGCAACGTCATCTACGTCGTCGCTGTGGTCGCCCTCGGCTTCCACGTCCGGCACGGCCTGTGGAGCGCCGCCCAGACCCTCGGCGCCGGCAGCTGCACCCGCGACCGCGCCCTGAAGACCGTCGCGAACGTCCTCGCGCTGCTGCTCACGGTCGGCTTCATCGCCGTACCCGTGGGCGTCATGACCGGAGTGGTGAGCTGACATGACAACCTACGCCGACTACACGACCGGTGAGCCGGTCGCCGACACCAAGGCTCCCGCGGGCCCGGTCAACGAGCGCTGGGACACCCGCCGCTTCGAGGCGAAGCTGGTCAACCCCGCCAACCGGCGGGGGCAGACCGTCATCGTCGTCGGCACCGGCCTCGCGGGCGGCTCCGCGGGCGCAACCCTCGCCGAACAGGGCTACCGCGTCGTCCAGGTCTGCTACCAGGACTCCCCGCGCCGGGCGCACTCCATCGCCGCGCAGGGCGGCATCAACGCCGCGAAGAACTACCGCAACGACGGTGACTCCGTCCACCGCCTGTTCTACGACACCGTCAAGGGCGGCGACTTCCGTTCCCGCGAGTCCAACGTGCACCGGCTGGCACAGATCTCCGTCGAGATCATCGACCAGTGCGTCGCCCAGGGCGTGCCCTTCGCCCGCGAGTACGGCGGCCTCCTCGACACCCGCTCCTTCGGCGGCGTCCAGGTCTCCCGTACGTTCTACGCGCGAGGCCAGACGGGCCAGCAGCTGCTCCTCGGCGCCTACCAGGCGCTCAGCAGGCAGATCGCGGCCGGCAACATCGAGATGCACCCGCGCACCGAGATGCTCGACCTGGTCGTGGTGGACGGGCGGGCGCGCGGCATCGTCGCCCGGGACCTGATCACCGGGAAGATCGACACCTACTTCGCGGACGCCGTCGTGCTGGCCAGCGGTGGCTACGGCAACGTCTTCCACCTGTCGACCAACGCCATGAACTCCAACGCGACCGCCGTCTGGCGGGCGCACCGGCGCGGCGCCTACTTCGCCAACCCCTGCTTCACGCAGATCCACCCCACGTGCATCCCCCGCACCGGCGACCACCAGTCCAAGCTCACGCTGATGAGCGAGTCCCTGCGCAACGACGGCCGGATCTGGGTGCCGAAGGCGAAGGGCGACGACCGCCCGCCGAACAAGATCCCCGAGGGCGAGCGCGACTACTACCTGGAGCGCATCTACCCGTCCTTCGGCAACCTCGTCCCCCGCGACATCGCCTCCCGCGCCGCGAAGAACGTCTGCGACGAGGGCCGGGGCGTCGGCCCCGGCGGCCAGGACCAGAGGGGCGGAGCCGAAGGCTCCTCGGTTGAGGGCGGTGGTGGGAGACGGGAGGGCGTGTACCTGGACTTCGCCGATGCGATCAAGCGGATGGGGCGCAAGGCGGTCGAGGCCAAGTACGGCAACCTCTTCGACATGTACCAGCGGATCACCGACGAGGACCCGTACCGGGTGCCGATGCGGATCTACCCCGCCGTGCACTACACGATGGGCGGTCTGTGGGTCGACTACGACCTCCAGACCACCGTCCCCGGTCTGTTCGCCGTCGGGGAGGCAAACTTCTCCGACCACGGCGCCAACCGTCTCGGCGCCTCCGCGCTCATGCAGGGCCTGGCGGACGGCTACTTCGTCCTCCCGGCCACCATCAACGACTACCTCGCCCGCAACCCGCACAAGGATGAGGTGAACGACGACCACCCGGCGGTGCGGGAGGCGGTCGCCGAGACCGAGGACCGGCTCAGCCTGCTCCTCTCCGTGGACGGCGACCGCACCCCGGACTCCTTCCACCGCGAACTGGGCGAGCTGATGTGGGAGTTCTGCGGCATGGCCCGCACCGACTCCGGCCTGCGCAAGGCGCTGGAGCGCATCCCGCAGATCCGCGAGGAGTTCTGGCGGCGCATCAAGGTCCCGGGCACCGGCGAGGAGTTCAACCAGTCCCTGGAGAAGGCCAACCGCGTCGTCGACTACCTGGAGCTCGCCGAGCTGATGTGCCTCGACGCGCTGCACCGCTCCGAGTCCTGCGGCGGCCACTTCCGCGAGGAGTCCCAGACTCCCGACGGCGAGGCGGCCCGCAGGGACGACGAGTTCGGCTACGCCGCCGCCTGGGAGTTCACCGGCACCGGCGACGCGCCCACCCTGCACAAGGAAGACCTGGTCTTCGAGTACGTCCACCCCACCCAGCGGAGCTACGCATGAAGCTCACCCTGCGCGTCTGGCGGCAGCAGAACACCGACGCCGACGGCGCCATGTCCACGTACGAGGTGGACGGGATCTCCCGCGACATGTCCTTCCTGGAGATGCTCGACACCCTCAACGAGGAACTCATCCTCAAGGGCGAGGACCCCGTCGCCTTCGACCACGACTGCCGCGAGGGCATCTGCGGCGCCTGTTCACTGGTCATCAACGGCGACGCGCACGGGCCCGAGCGCACCACCACCTGCCAGCTGCACATGCGGTCCTTCCGGGACGGCGACACGATTGATATCGAGCCGTGGAGGGCGTCTGCGTTTCCGGTCGTGAAGGACCTGGTCGTCGATCGGTCCGCCTTCGACCGGATCATCCAGGCCGGGGGTTACATCACCGCTCCTACCGGTGCGGCGCCGGAGGCGCATGCGGCGCCGGTGCCCAAGCCGGACGCCGACTTCGCCTTCGAGCACGCGGAGTGCATCGGGTGCGGGGCGTGTGTCGCGGCGTGCCCGAACGGGGCGGCGATGCTGTTCACATCTGCGAAGGTCAATCATCTGAACGTGCTGCCGCAGGGGGCGCCCGAGCGGGAGACGCGGGTGCTGGACATGGTGGGGCAGATGGATGAGGAGGGGTTCGGTGGGTGCACGCTGGCCGGTGAGTGTGCGACGGCTTGCCCGAAGGGCATTCCGCTCGTGTCCATCACCAGCATGAACAAGGAGTGGCTGCGGGCTGCGAGGAAGGTGCAGCGGTAGCGCCGTAGGGGGTGCTGTTGCTGGGCGGCTGCGGGTGCGTCGTGGTTGCTCGCGCCCACGCGGCGGAGCCGCACAGTGTCACAGCCCCGCGCCCCTTTCGGGCGCGTTTAGTGAACGTTCGCCGACAAAGTGCGGACGGGCGGGGCCGGGGGAGGTGCTCCCCTCGGCCCCGTCTCGCTTGCGCGCCCGGCATTCAGCAAGCGCACATCCGTTCTCCCGGCACTGGTCACGCGGCGTACAGCCGGCGTCGGAAGAACTGTGGCGGACCCGCACCGCGACCAGGAGAGCACCCATGACCGGCGTACTGACCGCAGACCGTCCCCCGAAGCCCGCCGCACCCCACCGCTACACGGTCGCCCTCGCCCGCGACGAGGACGACGTGCGGGCCGCGCAGCGGCTGCGGCACGACGTCTTCGCCGGGGAGATGGGCGCGCTGCTGGCGAGCGCGCAGCCCGGGTACGACGTCGACCCCTTCGACGCGTACTGCGACCACCTGCTCGTGCGCGAGGAGACGACCGGGCAGGTCGTCGGCACCTACCGGCTGCTGCCCCCGGAGCGCGCGGCGGTCGCCGGACGGCTGTACGCCGAGAGCGAGTTCGACCTCACGGCGCTCGACGCGATCCGGCCCGGACTGGTCGAGGTCGGCCGCTCCTGCGTGCACCCGGGCCACCGTGACGGCGCCGTCATCGGGCTCATCTGGGCCGGCATAGCCCGCTACATGACCGACCGGGGCCACGAGTGGCTGGCGGGCTGCTGCTCGCTCCCGCTCGCCGACGGCGGATCGCTCGCCGCCGGCACCTGGGACCGGGTGCGGGCCAAGCACCTGGCGCCCGAGGAGTACCGGGTACGGCCGCTGCTCCCGTGGGTACCGCGCACGGCGGCGCCCGCCGGCCGCACCGAGCTGCCCGCCCTGCTGCGCGGCTACCTCCGCCTCGGCGCCTGGGTCTGCGGGGAACCCGCGCACGACGTGGACTTCGGCGTCGCCGACCTGTACGTGCTGCTGCCGATGAGCCGGGTCGACCCGCGCTATCTGCGGCACTTCCTCTCGCTCGTCCCGGCCTGATGAGCGCCTGGCTGCCGGTCGCGCCCTGCACCCCGGCGACCTGCGTGGAACCGCACCGGGCCGCCGTGGCCGTACCGCGCGCGGTGCTGCGGCTCACCGCGGTCGCGCTGCTGCTCCTCGCCGCGGTCGCGGTCGTGCTGACGCCGGTCCGGCGGCGGGTGCCGGCCGTCGTGGTGGCGCACTGGTCCCGTTGGGTGGTGCGGGCCGCGGGTGTGCGGGTCCGTGTCACCGGTGCCGCCGCGCCCTCGGGCGGGCTGCTCCTCGTCGCCAACCACGTCTCCTGGCTCGACATCCCGCTGCTGGCCGCCGTACGCCCCGCCAGGATGCTGGCCAAGAGCGAGATCCGGCGCTGGCCGGTGGCGGGCGCGCTGGCCGCACGCGGCGGGGTGCTGTTCATCGAACGCGACCGGCTGCGGGCGCTGCCGGACACGGTCGCCGCGATCGCGCTGGCCCTGCGCGCGGGCGCCGCCGTCGCCGCCTTCCCCGAGGGCAGCACCTGGTGCGGGCGCGCCCGGGGCGCCTACCGCCGGGCCGTGTTCCAGGCCGCGCTGGACGCCGGGGTGCCGGTCCAGCCGGTGCGTCTCAGGTACCGGGCCGGGGAGCGGGGGGTGAGCACGGCTCCGGCGTTCGTCGGCGCGGACACCCTGCTCGCCTCGATGTGGCGGGTGGCGTCGGCCCGCGGGCTGACCGCCGAGGTGGAGGTGTGCCCCGTCGTACCGCCGGGCCGCCACCGCGACCGCCGCTCCCTGGCGGAGGCGGCCCAGTGGATGGCTCCACCCGGCGACCCGCACGGTCACCGGGGGAAAGCACCTTCGAAAAGTATGTGTGTTTTGTGAGGTATGTGCCGTTTCCGTGGCGCTGGATGCGGACAACCGGAAGGCAGGCACTCGAAAGGAGGGTGATGGCAGATGATCACCCGTGAAGAGATCGCCAACGTCCTGGACCAACCGGTCTACGACGGGGACGGCAACAAGATCGGCGACGCCAAGCATGTCTTCTTCGACGACATGACCGGGCGCCCCGAGTGGGTGAGCGTCAAGACGGGCATGTTCGGCTCCGGCGAGTCCTTCGTGCCCATTCGCGACGCCGCGCTGGTGCAGGACCACCTAGAGGTTCCCTACGGCAAGGACCAGGTCAAGGGCGCGCCCAGTGTCGACGTCGACGCGGGCGGCCATCTGTCGGAGACCGAGGAACACCGGCTCTACGACTACTACGGCATCAACTGGGACAGCGTGCTGTCCGAGGCCGAGCGGACCGACGACGGCCGCTGGGCCGCCGGTCCGGGACCGGCGGGCACGGCAGGAGCCGCCGGCGCGGCGGGTGCCGCGGGCCTGGCCGGCACGACCCGTGGGACCGGCGACACGGACATGGGCCGCGACACGGACATGGGCCGCGACACGAGCATGGGCACCGGTACGGACATGGGCTCGAGCGGCGCGGCCGGCATGGCCGGACGCCGGGAAGCCCCGGACCGGACGGGCCTGCGCGAGGACGAGGCCATGACCCGATCCGAGGAGCAGATGCACGTCGGCGTCGAACGACGTGAGTCGGGCCGCGCCAGGCTGCACAAGTACGTCGTCACCGAAGAGGTGCAGCAGACCGTGCCCGTGAAGCACGAGGAAGTGCGCGTGGTGCGCGAGCCGATCACGGACGCCAACCGTGGCGACGCGCTGGCCGGGCCCGAGATCAGCGAGGCCGAGCACGAGATCACACTGCACGCGGAACGCCCCGTCGTGGAGACCGAGACGGTCCCGGTGGAGCGCGTCCGGATGACCATGGAGGAGCACACCGAGAACGAGACGGTGCGCGGCCAGGTCCGCAAGGAGCGGATCGAGGCCGAGACCGAGTCCTTCGACGAGGACGACATCCCGCGGGGCCGCGAGTGACTGAACCCCGCCCGCACCGCGAGAACTGGCGCCGGTGAACCGGCTTCACCGGCGCGTCCCGCCGTCCAGGGCCTGGTCCAGATACGGCGCGGTGGCGCTGCCGTCAGCACACGCCACCTCGCCGGGCGGCCCCGCGGCGACGATCCGCCCGCCGGCGTCGCCGCCGCCCGGCCCGAGGTCGATCACGTGGTCGGCGCCCGCCACCACGGCCATGTCGTGCTCGACGACGACCACCGTGTGCCCGGCGTCCACCAGGCCGTGCAACTGGCGCATCAGCACCTCGACGTCCGCCGGATGCAGGCCGGTCGTCGGTTCGTCGAGGAGGTAGAGGGTGTGGCTCCGGCGGCCCCGCTGGAGTTCGCTCGCCAGCTTGATGCGCTGCGCCTCCCCGCCAGACAGCTCGGTGGCCGGCTGGCCGAGCCGCAGATAGCCGAGCCCGACGTCGAGCAGCGCGGCCAGGCTCCGCGCCACCGCCGGCGTGTCCGCGAAGAACTCCGCCGCCTCCTCCACCGTGAGGTCGAGGACCTCGGCGATGTTCCGCCCCCGGTACGCCACTTCGAGCGTCGCGGGGTTGTAGCGTGCCCCGCCGCAGTCGGGGCACGGCGCGTACGTGCTCGGCAGGAACAGCAGCTCGACGCTGACGAACCCCTCGCCCTGGCAGGTCTCGCAGCGCCCGCCGGCCACGTTGAAGGAGAAGCGGCCCACGCCGTACCCGCGTTCCCGGGCCTGGTCGGTGGCGGCGAAGACCTTGCGCACGACGTCGAACAGGCCCGTGTACGTGGCCAGGTTGGAGCGTGGGGTGCGCCCGATCGGCCGCTGGTCGACGGAGACCAGCCGCCCCACCCCCGGCAGGTCCTCGGTGATCTCTCCGACGAGCGTCGACTTCCCCGAGCCGGACACGCCGGTCACCGCGGTGAGCACCCCGAGCGGGAAGTCCGCGGTCACCCCGCGCAGGTTGTGCCGGGTGACCGGACCGACCGTCACGGTGCCCCCGGGGACCCGCGCCTCGCGCACGGGGGCGGGGGAGCGGTCGAAGAGGTGACGGGCGGTCGCGGAACCGGCGACCTCCGCCAGTCCGGCGACCGGGCCGCTGTACAGCACCCGTCCGCCGTGCTCGCCCGCCAGCGGACCGACGTCCACGATCCAGTCGGCGCCGCGCACCACCGCGAGCTGGTGCTCCACCACGAACACCGAGTTGCCCGCCGCCTTCAGCCGCTCCAGCACCGTCAGCAGCGCCTCGGTGTCCGCCGGGTGCAGCCCCGCCGACGGCTCGTCGAGGACGTACACCACCCCGAACAGCCCGGAGCGCAGCTGCGTCGCCAGCCGCAGCCGCTGCAGCTCGCCCGCCGACAGGGTGGGCGTCGGGCGGTCCAGGCTCAGATAGCCGAGGCCCAGCTCGACGACGGGCGTGATGCGGGAGAGCAGGTCCCCGGTGAGCACCTTGGCCGTCTCGCCGCCGGTCGGCAGCACCCCGGCCAGCTCGGTGAGCGGCAGCGCGGCCAGTTCGGCGATGGTACGGCCGCCGACGGTCACCGCCAGCGACTCCGCCCGCAGCCTGCCGCCGCCGCAGACGGGGCAGGGCGTACTGGTGAGGAAGCGCTCGGCCTTCGCCCGCAGCGTGGCGCTCCTGGAGTCGGAGAACGTCTTCATCACGTACCGCCGGGCGCTCATGTACGTGCCCTGGTACGGCCGCTGGATGCGGCCCGCGTCGCGCACCGGATGCACCGTGACCACGGGCTGCTCGTCCGTGAACAGGATCCACTCCCGCTCGGCGGCGGGCAGCTCGCGCCAGGGCCGGTCCACGTCGTACCCGAGCGCGCCGAGGACGTCCCGCAGGTTCTTGCCCTGCCAGGCGCCCGGCCACGCGGCGATCGCGCCGTCCCGGATCGACAGCGCCGGGTCCGGGACCAGCAGCTCCTCGGTCGTGCGGTGCACCCGGCCGAGTCCGTGGCACTCGGGGCAGGCCCCGGCCGCCGTGTTCGGCGAGAAGGCGTCGGAGTCCATCCGCTCGGCGCCCGGCGGGTACTCGCCGGCCCGGGAGAAGAGCATCCGCAGGGAGTTGGAGAGGTTCGTGACGGTGCCCACCGAGGAGCGGGACGTCGGTGCCGCGCGGCGCTGCTGGAGCGACACGGCGGGCGGCAGCCCGGTGATCTCGCCCACCTTCGGCGCACCGACCTGGTGGATCAGCCGGCGGGCGTAGGGCGCGACCGACTCGAAGTAGCGCCGCTGCGCCTCCGCGTAGACCGTTCCGAAGGCCAGCGACGACTTCCCGGACCCGGAGACACCGGTGAAGACGGCGACCACGTCCCGGGGGACGTCCACGTCCACGCCCTTGAGGTTGTGCTCACGGGCGTCGCGCACCCGGACGTACGGGTCGTGGGGGCTGTGCACCCCGCGATTCTACGCCGGGGCGGCGGACGTCCCCGCGCCGACGACCCGGGCGAGCCGCCGGTAGGAGTCCAGCAGCGCCTCGCGGTCGTACGTGCTGGTGGTCACCAGGACCTCCTGGGCGCCGGTCTCCTTCACGAGCGTCTCCAGTTCGTCGGCCACCTGTTCCTCGGTGCCGGCGATGTGCCCGGCGAGTCCGGACTCGTACAGGTCGCGTTCCTTGGCGGTCATCGTCCGTGCCTCGACCTCCCCGGCCGGGGGCAGCGGCGGGAAGGTGCCGCGGGTGCGGGCGTGGGTCATGGACCAGGCCTCCGGGACCAGGAGCCGCCGGGCCGCCTCCGGGGTGCCGGCCACGGCGATCGTGCCGGACACGACGACGTACGGCTCCGGGCTCCACTCGGAGGGGCGGAACCCGGCGCGGTAGCGGTCGATGCCCCGGCGCATGCGGTCGCGGTCGCGCAGGTCGCCGATGACCATCGGCAGGCCCGCGCGGGCGGCCACAGCGGCGCCCTCGCCCATCGCCAGCACGAACGGCGGGACGGCCAGCCCCTCGGCGGGGCGGGCGTGCGCGCCGGTCGGGGAGGTGCCGCGGAACCAGCCCAGCAGCTCGCCCAGTTGCGCCTCGAAGTCGTCGGCGTCGTCCTTGTCCCGGCCCAGGGCCCTGCGGACGCCGTCGGTGAAGCCCACCGAGCGGCCCAGCCCCATGTCGATCCGGCCGGGGAAGAGCGACTCCAGCACGCCGAACTGCTCGGCCACCACCAGGGGCCGGTGGTTGGGCAGCATCACGCCGCCGGTGCCGACGCGTATGCGGCTGGTGGCGCCGGCCACCGCGGCCGCGAGCACGGTCGGCGCCGAGCCCGCCACCCCGGGCACGCCGTGGTGCTCCGACACCCAGAACCGGTGGTAGCCGAGCCGCTCACCCTCCCGCGCCAGCTCCACGGTGTCGCGCAGGGCCTCCGCGGCGGTCCGGCCGGCCCGGATGCGGGAGCGGTCGAGAAGGGAGAAGCGCGTGGTGGCGATCGTCGAGGTCACATCCGGTTCAACGTCCGCGGGCCGCACAGATTCCCGGCGCCGCGTTCTAGTGTGGTCGGGTGACCGACAGCAGCAGGCCCCCGGTGGCCGTGTTCGACCTGGACAACACCCTCGCGGACACCGCGCACCGGCAGCGCTTCCTGGAGTGCCGGCCGCGCGACTGGAACGCCTTCTTCGCCGCCGCCCCGCTCGATCCGCCGCTCGCGGAGGGCATCGCGTTGGCGCTGGAGCGCGCCGAGGAGTGCGAGATCGTCTATCTGACCGGGCGGCCCGAGCGCTGCCGGCGCGACACGCTCGACTGGCTGGCCGCGCACGGCCTGCCCGAGGGGCCCGTGCACATGCGGGGCAACGCCGACCGCCGGCCGGCCCGGCGGACCAAGCTGGAGATCCTGCGGCGGCTCGCCCGCACCCGCGAGGTCCGGGTCCTCGTCGACGACGACGAGCTGGTCTGCGACGACGCCGCACGGGCCGGTTTCGCCGTCGTCCGGGCGCGCTGGGCGGAGCGGTCGGCCGAGCTGCGGGTGGCGCAGGAGCGCGAGGGCCGTACCTGACCGTCCGGTGAGCTGCCGAGGGCTCAGTCCGACTCCTCCAGGCGGAAACCGACCTTCAGGCCGACCTGCCAGTGCGCGACCTCGCCCTCCTCGATCTGGCCGCGCACCTGGGTCACCTCGAACCAGTCCAGGTTGCGCAGCGTCCGCTGGGCGCGCCTGACGCCGTTGCGGACGGCCTGGTCGACGCCGTCGGGCGAGGTGCCGACGATCTCGGTGACCCGGTAGGTGTGGTTCGACATGAGGGTGCTCCCTTCCGCGCGGGCGGCGGTGTGTCATGCGTCACTCCACCGTGCCCCAAGTCGCGGCGGAGCGCGAGGTATCGCTCTCCGGGCGGGTAACCGTGCGTCACCCCCTTGACCCCTCCTATTGGTACATACCAAAATTCCAGACACCCGTTCGAGCTTCGGGCTCGCCCCCCATGTCGGGTCCCCCTTGGTGTGCGCAGGACACCCCTGTCCGCCTCCGCCCCCTGTCCGTCAGACAGAAGGACCCCTCGTGAGCCGACGCCCCCTCGCCCTTGTCTGTGTGTCCGCCTCGCTGCTCAGCGGCTGCGGACTGATCTCGCAGGACGGCGGGAGCGAGCGGCGCACCGTCACCGTGTGGCTGATGAAGGACAGTGCCTCGCAGGGCTTCCTGCGGCGGTTCACCGAGGGCTTCGAGAAGGACCACCGCGACCTCGACCTCGACATCCGCATCCAGGAGTGGACCGGCATCGGTGACAAGGTGCAGACCGCGCTGAAGGGCGACGGCACGGACGGGCCCGACGTCATCGAGGTCGGCAACACCCAGGTGCCGCAGTACGCGGAGGGCGGCCGGCTGCAGGACCTGACCCTGGAGTCGATGCGCGACTGGGGCATCCGCGACTGGCTGCCGGGCCTCGCCGAACCCGGACAGTACATGTCCCAGCAGTTCGGCATCCCCTGGTACGCCGCCAACCGCGTCGTCATCTACCGCAAGGACCTCTTCGAGCAGGCCGGCGTCGCCGAGCCGCCCCGCAGCCGCGAGGAGTGGATCACCGCCACCGAGAAGCTCGACTCCGACGGCCGCCAGGGCATCTACCTCGCCGGACAGGACTGGTACACGCTCTCCGGCTTCATCTGGGACGAGGGCGGCGAGCTGGCCACCCAGGACGGCGACGGCGGCATCTGGACGGGCGCCCTGGACTCCGCGGCCGCCCTGCGCGGCATGGACTTCTACCAGGAACTTCAGGCCCTCGGCGACGGGCCGGCCGACGCCGACGAGGAACATCCCCCACAGGGCGACGTGTTCGCCAAGGGGCAGGTCGCGCAGATCGTCGCGGTGCCCGGCCTCGCCCAGTCCATCGTCCGCGAGAACCCCGAACTCAAGGGCGAGCTGGGCTTCTTCCCGGTGCCCGGCAAGAACGCCGGCAAGCCCGGCGCCGTCTTCACCGGCGGCTCCGACCTCGTCGTCCCGAAGAACGCCGACGAACACGAGGGCGCCCTCGCCGTGGTCGAGGCGCTGGCCGGCGCCAAGTGGAACACCGACCTGGCCCGCACCATGAACTACGTCCCCAACAAGAAGTCGCTCGCCAAGGCCGTCGCGGGCGAGGAGGGCGCCGCGGCCATGGCGGCCGGTGCCGCACAGGGCCGGGCGACGCCCGGTACGCCCCGCTGGGGTGCCGTCGAGGCGGCCAACCCGATCAAGGACTACATGACGAAGGTGCTCAAGGGCGCCGACGCGAAGTCGGAGGCCCGGAAGGCCTCCGACCGCATCACCGAACTGCTGGACGTCAACGCCCGCTGAACCCGCGCGGGTTCAGCGCACCACGCTCAGCGACAGCGCGAACCGGTCCTCGCCGTCGGTCCACCAGTGGGCCAGTTCCAGCCCGGCCGCGGCGAGTTCGGCCCGTACGCCCTCCCGCCGGAACTTCGCGGACACCTCGGTGCCCAACTCCTCCCCGTCCGCGAAGTCCACGGCCAGGTCGAGCGCCTGGACCTTGACCGTCTGCGCGGCGCGCGAACGCAGCCGCATCTCGATCCACTCCCGCTCGGGATTCCATCGCGACACGTGCTCGAAGGCGGTGGGCGCGAAGTCGGCCTCCAGCTCCCGGTTGATCACGGACAGCACGTTCTTGTTGAACTCGGCGGTCACCCCGGCCGCGTCGTCGTACGCCCGGACCAGCACCCCCTCGTCCTTGACCAGGTCCGTGCCCAGCAGCAGGGCATCGCCGGGGGAGAGCAGGGCGCGTACGGCGGCCAGGAACGCGGCGCGCTCGTCGGGCAGCAGGTTGCCGATCGTGCCGCCCAGGAACGCCACCAGCCGGGGACCCGGCGTGTCGGGCAGCGTCAGACCGCCGGTGAAGTCGGCGATCAGCGCGTGCACCTGGAGGTCCGGCCGCTCGGCGACGAGCGCCTCACCGGCCTGGGTGAGGGCGCTCTCGCTGACGTCGACCGGCACGTAGCCGCGCAGGCCGGTCAGCGCGTCGAGCAGGAACCGCGTCTTCTCCGAGGAACCGGAACCCAGCTCCACCAGGGTCCGGGCGCCGGTCGCCGCGGCGATCTCGCCGGCCCGGTCGACGAGGATCTCCCGCTCGGCCCGGGTCGGGTAGTACTCGGGCAGCGCGGTGATCTCCTCGAACAGCTCGCTGCCCCGCGCGTCGTAGAACCACTTGGGCGGCAGCCACTTGGGCGTGCTCGTCAGGCCCGCCAGGACGTCGGCGCGCAGGGCGGCGCCCGTGGCGTCCTCGGGCAGCGTGCGGGTCAGTCGGAACTGGCTCACGTGCGGGGCTCCTTGGGAGAGGCGAAAGCGTCGGCGGGGGCGGGATCGCCCGGTTCCTTCAGCGGGGTGAGCTGCACCTCCGTGCGGCCCGCCACGAGCAGCGTGCGGTCGGGGACCTCCTGCCAGTGCGGGTCGTCGTCGTACGGCTCCGAGGCGACCACCGTGCCGCCGCCGGGGCGGGTCAGGTACCACAGCGTGTCGCCCCAGGTGGTCGCCGTGATCGCGGCGCCGTCGGTGAGCAGCAGGTTGAGCCGGGAGCCGGGGGCCGCCGCGGCGACCTCCAGCACCGTCTCGGCCAGCGCCCGGCCCTCGTCGTCCCCGGCCCGCAGCCGGGCCAGCACCAGCGCCCACACGAGCGCCGAGTCGTTGCGGGACTCCAGCGACAGCAGCTCCCCGGCCGGCAGCGTCCCGGCCACCCCCGCCAGCGAGCCCGGCCAGCCGCTCACGGCTCCGTTGTGGCTGAACAGCCAGGTGCCCGCCGCGAAGGGCGCGGCCGCGGCCTCCGCGTCGGCGCCCGCCAGCGTCGCGTCCCGTACGGCGGCCAGCAGCGCCCCGGTCCGCACCACCCGGGCCAGGTCGGCGAAGGACTGGTCCGCCCAGATCGGCCCGGCCCGGCGGTACCGGGCCGGCACCGGGTCGCCCGCGGCGTACCAGCCGACGCCGAACCCGTCGGCGTTGACCGTGCCGTACCGCTGGTGCCGGGGCGCCCACGACTGGCGGTACAGGCCGTGCGGCGGCGCCACCAGAAGCCGGCCGAGCGGCTCCTCGGGGCCGACGTACGCGAGGTGTCGGCACATCAGGCGACCTCCGCCGACAGCGCGGTGCGGAACCCGGAGAAGATCTGCCGCCGGATCGGATAGTCCCAGTTGCGGAACGTGCCCCGGCAGGCCACCGCGTCCACGGCGAACGAACCGCCGCGCAGCACCTTGTGGTCGGGCCCGAAGAACACCTCCGAGTACTCCTTGTACGGGAACGCCCGGAAACCCGGGTACGGGGCGAAGTCGCTCGACGTCCACTCCCACACGTCGCCGATCAACTGCCGCACACCGAGCGGCGACTCACCGGCCGGGTAGCTGCCCGCGGGCGCCGGGCGCAGATGGCGCTGGCCGAGATTGGCGTGCTCCGGGCCCGGGTCGGCGTCGCCCCACGGGTAGCGGGCCGTGCGGTCGCCCGCCGGGTCGTGCCGGGCGGCCTTCTCCCACTCGGCCTCGGTGGGCAGCCGGCGGCCGGCCCAGCGGGCGTACGCGTCGGCCTCGTACCAGCACACGTGCAGCACCGGCTCGTCGGCCGGCACCACCTCGGTGACCCCGAAGCGGCGCCGCAGCCACTGCCCGCCGTCCCGGCGCCAGAACAGCGGGGCGGTGATGGAGTGCCGGCGGATGTGGTCCCAGCCCTCCGGAGCCCACCAGCGCGGGTCGTCATAGCCGCCGTCGTCGATGAACGCCCGGTACGCGCCGTTGGTCACCGGCGTCGTGTCGAGGAAGAACGGCGCCACCTCCCGCCGGTGCGCGGGGCGTTCGTTGTCCAGCGCCCACGGCTCGGTCGAGGTGCCCATCGTGAACGGGCCCCCGGGCACCAGGACCTCCGACGGGCCGGTGAACAGCGGCACCGGGTCCGGGTCCGGGGCGGTCAGCGCCTGCGGGCCCTTGCGGAGCTGGTGGGTGATCAGCATGGTCTCGTCGTGCTGCTGCTCGTGCTGGGCGATCATCCCGAAGGCGAAGCCCGCCTCGGTGAGCCGGGTCCCGTGGAACGCGGCCCCCTCCAGCACGTCCAGCGCCCGGCCGCGCACGTCGGCCGCGTACCCACGGGCCTCGGCGGGCGACAGCAGCGGCAGCCGGGGCCGTTCGGCGCGCGGATGCTCGAAGGCGTCGTACAGGCTGTCGATCTCGGGCCGTATCGCCTCGTGCCCGCCGACCGCGCGCAGCAGCCACTGCTCCTCCTGGTTGCCGATGTGCGCCAGGTCCCAGACCAGCGGGGACATCAGCGGCGACACCTGGGCGGTGAGGTCGGGCCCCTCGATGCAGCTGGTCAGCAGGGTGGTGCGGGCGCGGGCGCGGACGAGCGTGTCCAGGGCCCGCTCGCGCAGCGCGTCGGCGTCGCCGGGGTCGGCGGTGGCGTGGGCGGCGGTGTCGGTGGCGGTGTCCATGGCGGGGTCGGTCATGAGCGGGTCTCCCTCCCGTGCGGGCCAGGGCTCGCGCCGTCCGGCGGGTCCAGCAGATCGTCGGCGGGGCAGCGGCCCCTGCGGACGTAACGCTCCAGGTACCCGGCGACGGCGTCCGTGACCTCGGTCGTGGCGCCGAGCCGGGGCAGCGCGTCGAGCGCGGCCGCGAAGCAGGTGACGGCCGCCTCCCGCAGCTCCGGATCGGTGAGGGCGTCGCGGGCCGCGTCCTCGTACAGCGGGTTGTGCGGGCCGGGCAGGCCGAGGGTGCGCTCGGCGAGCGGCTTGACGGCCCGGTAGGCGGTCTCGGTGGCCTCCGGATCGTCGAACAGCGCTGCCGTCACGGCGAGCGGCACGATCCAGCCGTCGTCGCCGGGCTGCGCGTCGATCATGCGCAGCTCCAGGTGGCCGCGCGGCCTGACCGGCGGGAACAGCGTGGTCAGGTGGTAGTCGAGATCCTCGCGGGTCGGCGGCCTCGGCGCCCGGTTCCTGGTCCACTCCCGGAAGGTCAGGCCCTCCGGTACGTCCCAGGGCCCGCCGTCGTCGCGTACGCACATCACCGGGGCGTCCAGGACGTGCCGGGTCCAGGCGCCGCGCGGGTCGGTGTTCAGCGGAGGGCCGCCGGCCCGGGCGGTGCCTATCTGGGCCCATCGAAGCTGCCGGGTGGACCGCCAGCCGGTGGGCCGGTCGCCGGCCAGCGGGGAGTTGGCGAACGCGGCCACCAGGACCGCGCCCAGCTGGTGGGCCAGCCACCAGCGGCGTACGTGCCCCAGCGGGCCGGGTTCCTCGTGCCCGGCGTCCACGCAGACCTGCACGGACGCGGAGGCGCACATCATGAAGCGCCCGGCGGGGCCGGTGCGGTCGAGACAGGCCTCCATGGCGTCGTAGCGCGGCTGCCGCAGGAAGCGGCGCGGCTCTTGCCAGGGATCGTGGCCGAGGCCGACGAGGGCGAGACCGTCCTCGCGCAGAACCGCGCGGACGGCGTCCAGGTCGGCGGAGACGGCACGCACGCACTCCATCAGGGAGGCCGCGGGGAGCGAACTCAGCTCCAGCTGGCCACCTGGTTCGACGGTCAGCGCCGACCTCAGGGGCACGGCCCGCAGCGCGGTGTACACCGCCTGGAGCCGTTCGGGTGATACGGGGAGCCGCGGCGCGCGCAGCTCGTGGACCAGCCATTCCACCTCGACACCGAGGAGCCTGGGCGGACCGGTCTTGAAGCAGATGCCGTGGACCAGCGCCTCGACCTCGGCCTCACTGACGGCGGTACGTGGCCGGATACAGCCACCAACCAAATCGGACATGTCGGGATCCTCCTGAGATTCCACCATGCCGCCGACCCATGAACAGGTGGGCCGGGTCGGCACACTCGTCCCACCCAAGACCCTCGTGCGGCTCCGCACAAGGATGCATTTCGGGATGTTCCGGATCGGTAATGTCCGCGACCTGTTTGTTTCCGGGGGCTTTCCCCGGTGTCTGCCGACAGCAAAACTCCGTTGCGACGCACCACCAGCATCACCCAGGATTCCAGCATGAGCACGACGGGGGAGACCGCGCGGCGCGTGGTCAGGGCGTCCACGGGGGTGGCGCCGTGAGCGCGCGCCTGCGGGGCCTCGCACAGCAGACCGAGCAGATCGTGGCGGCCGGGATCTACCGCACGGCGGACGGCCGCGAGGTGCCCGTCGGCGCCGCGGTCGAACGGGCCCGCGAGGGCACGCGGATGTACGGGCCGGAGCCCGTGGCACCGGGCGCTCTCACCCCGGTGCGGACCGTCTTCGAGGTCACCGGCGAGAGCAGCCTGGAGGCCGCCCGCCGGCTCGGCGGCGAGGTCGCCGTGCTCAACTTCGCCTCCGCCCGCAATCCCGGCGGCGGCTACCTCAACGGCGCCCAGGCCCAGGAGGAGGCCCTGTGCCGGGGCTCCGCGCTGTACACCTGCCTGCTGCGGGCGCGCGAGTTCTACGACCACCACCGCGCCCACCGCGACCCGTTCTACACGGACCGCGTCATCCACTCGCCGGCCGTGCCCGTCTTCCGGGACGACCGCGGCCGCCTGCTCGACGAGCCGTACACCGCCGGATTCCTGACCTCCGCCGCGCCGAACGCGGGCGTGGTGCTGCGCACGGCCCCGGAGCGCGCCGCCGAACTGCCGGCCGCCCTGTCCGCGCGCGCCGAGCGGGTGCTGGAGACGGCCGCCGCCCACGGGTACCGGCGGCTGGTGCTCGGCGCCTGGGGCTGCGGGGTGTTCCGCAACGACCCGGTCCAGGTCGCGGGCGCGTTCAGGACGCTGCTCGGGCCCGGCGGACGGTTCGCCACCGCGTTCGAGCGGGTGGCGTTCGGCATCCTGGACCGCACGCCGGGCGGCACGGTCCGCGAGGCGTTCGCGCGCGCGTTCCCCGAGGCCGGGTGACCGGCGGCCGTCGATCGCCTCAGCTCCAGCCGTAGCGCTCCCGCAGCCGCTGCCGTACGAGATTGAACCGCATCCGGTCCAGGGCGCACGCCTCGCGGCGCATGCCGGCGTCGTGCAGCCTCAGCACCCGGTCCACGTCGACCCACGAGTCCCGTCCGGAGCGGTCCCACGGCCCGCTCCCGATCGGCACCCACTCCCGGTCCCCGTCGTGCCGCTTGCTGGACAACCGCACCGCCAGCACGGTGCCGGCCGCCTCCCGGGCGACGACGAGCACGGGCCGGTCCTTGCCCCTGCCGTCGTTCTCCTCGTAGGGCACCCACGTCCAGACGATCTCGCCGGGATCGGGGTCACCGTCGTGCGCGGGGGAGTACTCGGTACGGACCCGGCCCACCCTCCCGGGGTCGGCCTCGGTGGTCGCGGAAGGACCGTAACGGCCGGGGACGGTGTCACCGTCGTTGTCGTTGTCGTCGGTAGAGGCGCTCACGGGCCGTACCGTACGGGACGCCGCCGCGGGCCTGTGCGGAGCCCCGGGGCGGGCCCCGGCCACCCGCCGTCCCCCCGACCGCCCGCTGTCGTCCCCTGGCCGCCGCCGTCCCCCTGGCCGCCACCCGTCGCCCCCGCGGGGGCCCGCGGCGGGCCTTGGCCGCCCGCCGTTCCCCCCGGCCGCGCGCCGTCGTCCCCTGGCCGCCCGCCGCCCCCGGCGGGGACCCGCGAGGGCACTGGCTGCCCGCCGTTTCCTCCGGCTGCCCGCCGTCGCCCCCGCCTCGCCCGCGTCCGGTCGGCGCCGCCCGTGATCGGGTGGCAGGCTGATCACCGGGCCCCCGCTTCGCCGCCCGGGGGCGTGGCCGCGACCGTACGAGTCAGAAAGCGACGTCATGACCGACCAGCTCACCGTGACCGTCCTGGGCACCGGCATCATGGGTGCCGCGATGGCCCGCAACCTCGCCCGCGCCGGACACACCGTCCGCGTCTGGAACCGCAGCCGGGACAAGGCCGAGCCGCTGGCCGCCGACGGCGCGTACGTCGCCGCCGGCCCCGAGGAGGCCGTACGGGGCGCGGACGTCGTCCTCACGATGCTGTACGACGGTCCGGCCGCGCTCGACGTCATGCGGCGCGCCGTACCCGGTCTGCGGCCCGGCACCGTGTGGGCGCAGTCCACCACCGCCGGCGTCGACGCGGTCGCCGACCTGGCCGCCTTCGCCCACGAGCACGGCCTCGTCTTCGTCGACGCGCCCGTTCTGGGCACCCGGCAGCCCGCGGAGGCCGGCCAGTTGCTGGTGCTGGCCGCCGGTCCGGCCGCCGCCCGGGACACGGTGGGGCCGGTGTTCGACGCCGTCGGCTCCCGCACCGTGTGGACCGGCGAGGACGGCGCGGCCGGCAGCGCGACCCGGCTGAAGCTGGTGGCCAACAGCTGGGTGCTCGCCGTGAACAACGCGGCGGGAGAGAGTCTCTCGCTCGCCAAGGCCCTGGGCGTGGACCCGGACGCCTTCCTCGACGCCATCGCCGGCGGGCCCCTCGACATGGGCTACCTGCGTGCCAAGGCGGGCCTGATCCGGGACGGCGCGCTGACACCCGCCCAGTTCGCGGTCGGCACCGCCGAGAAGGACGCCCGGCTCATCGTCGAGGCCGGCGAGGCCAACGGCGTCCGCCTGGACCTCGCCGCCGCCGGTGCGGACCGCCTGGCACGCGCCGCCGCGCAGGGCCACGGCGACGAGGACATGGCGGCGGCGTACTTCGCCAGTTTCGAGGAGAAGTCGTCCCACTGAGCGCCCGGGGTACCGGGGAACGTGAGACCGCGACGCCGAGCCGATCTCGGCGCACACGAGGACGAGAAGGAGCCCGCATGTCCAAGCCACCGCTGCCGCCCGAGGCCGTCGCACTGCTGCGCCGCCCCAACCCGGCCGTCATGGCGACCCTCCGCTCGGACGGCGCGCCCGTCTCCACGGCCACCTGGTACCTGTGGGAGGACGACGGCCGCGTGCTGGTCAACCTCGACGCCGGCCGCGTACGCCTGGGACACCTGCGCCGCGACCCGCGCGTCACCCTCACCGTCCTCGCGGACGACGACTGGTACACGCACGTCACCCTCATCGGCCGCGTCACCGAGATGCGCGACGACGAGGACCTCACGGGCATCGACCGGCTCTCCGCCCAGTACACCGGCAAGCCGTACCCGAACCGGGAGCGGCCCCGGGTCAGCGCCTGGATCGAGGTGGAGCGCTGGCACGGCTGGGGCTCGCTGAAGGACAGCGACCAGCCGTCCGGCTGACGCGCGCGGCACGCGACGGGTGCGGGCGTGCACTCGCCCGCGCCCGTCGCGTGCACCCGTGTGCGCTCGCGCCGCTCAGACCCGCTCGGGCGCGGGCGCCGACTCCGCGCCGGCGTACGGCACTTCGCCCCCGGGCTTACGGTGGAACAGCCTCCCCGGCCACCAGAACCAGCGGCCCAGGTCCAGGGCGAGCGCGGGCACCAGCACCGTACGGACCAGGAAGGTGTCCAGCAGAACCCCGATCCCGACCAGGACGCCCATCTGCGCCATGGTCACCAGCGGCAGCCCCGCGAACACCGCGAAGGTCGCGGCGAGGACGACACCGGCCGAGGTGATGACACCCCCGGTGCTGGTCAGTCCCTCCAGCACGCCGCGGGTGTGCCCGAGCCGGGCGGCCTCCTCCCGTACCCGGTGCATCAGGAAGATGTTGTAGTCGATGCCCAGGGCCACCAGGAACACGAAGCCCATCAGCGGCATCGACCAGTCGACGCCCGCGAAGCCCAGCACGTGCTCGAAGAGCAGGTTCGAGGCGCCCAGCGCCGCCAGGTACGACAGCACCACGGTGGCCAGCAGCAGCACCGGCGCGACCAGGGCGCGCAGCAGCCACACCAGGACGGCCAGTACGACCAGGAGCACGATCGGGACGACCGTGGTCAGGTCGCGGCCGGCGGCCCGCTGGGTGTCCAGGTTCTGCGCGGTGGTGCCGCCGACCAGGGCGTCCGCCCCGGCCACCCCGTGCACGGCGTCCCGGAGGCGGTCGACGGTGTCCTTGGCGCGTTCGCTGTCCGGGGTGTCCGCCAGGACGACGGAGAGCAGCGTGAGCGTGCCGTCCGGGCTGCGGTCGCCGCCCGGCTCCACGCGGGCCACGCCCTCGACGTCCGCCGCGGCCCGCCGCACCGTGTCGGCCTGCCCGGTGGCCGTGACGATCTTCGCCGGGTCGGAGGCACCGGACGGGTAGTGCGCCGAGATCCGCTCCTGGGCGACGACGGACTCCGGCTTGTCCTGGAACATCTCCGCCTGGGTCAGCCCCATCGAGATGCCGGCCACGCTGAGCGCGAGTGCCCCGGTGACGGCCACCGACATCAGCCACGACCAGCGGGGACGCCGGGCCACCGCGGCCCCGACGCGGGACCACACGGTGCGCGACGAGCGGGCCGGCGTGCCCTCCCGCGGCACGAAGGGCCAGAACACCCAGCGGCCGGTGATCACGAGCAGGGCCGGCAGGACGGTGACCATCGCGAGGAAGGCGCACACCACGCCCACGGCGCCCACCAGGCCCAGCGAACGGGACGAGTTGATGTCCGCGAAACCCAGACACGCGAGGCCCGCCGCGATGGTGCCGGCCGAGGCCAGAACCGCCGGACCCGAGCGGACCAGCGCGATCCGCATCGCCTCGTGCCGGTCGGCGTGACGGTGCAACTCCTCGCGGTAGCGGGCGATGAGCAGCAGCGCGTAGTCGGTGCCGACCCCGAAGACCAGCACCATCAGCACGCCCGCGCTCTGCGGGTCGACGGGCAGTCCGGCATACCGGGCCAGCAGGTAGGTGCCGACCTGGGTGAGCACGGCCGCGAAGCCGACGGAGAGCAGGGGCAGCAGCCACAGCACGGGGCTGCGGTACGTGATGAGCAGCAGCACCGCCACGACCAGCCCGGTGGCGATCATCAGGGTGGCGTCCAGGCTGTCGAAGACGGCGACCTGGTCGGTGAGCGAGGCGGCGGGGCCGCCCACGACGACGTCCACACCGGGCGGCGCGTTGGCGCCCACCTGGTCGCGCAGTTCGTCGATCTTCGCGGTGATGTCGTCCTCGCTGTCCAGCGGCACCACCGTCATCAGCGCGTCACCGTCCTCCGACGGAACGGGCGGCGACACCTCCTCGCCCTCGGCCACGTACCGGGCGAGCACCGAACGGTCGGCCGCCGCCTGCGCCTCGGCGCCCGCGCCGGTGTGGACGACCACGGCGGGCATCAGCGTGTCCGTACGGAACCGCTCCAGCTCGGTGTTGACCCGCGCGGACTCCGCGCCGCGCGGCAGGAAGGCGTTGGCGCTCGAGTCCTCGACGTCGCCCAGACGGCCGGCCAGCGGTCCCAGGGCGACGGCCACGATCAGCCAGGCGGCCAGGACGAACCACTTGCCGCGCCGCCCACCGGGCGCACGGGCGACACGCCGCAACAGCGCACGCATGAGTAATCTCCTTCATGGGGAACGCGCCCGCCGGTCGGTGACCGGTGCGGGGCGCACGGGACCCGCACCGCGGCGCTGAAGGTGTGTCGACCTGCCGCGGCGTACGGGACGGATGTGTGTCTCGGGTGTGTCACCGGACGATGTCCGGGGTGTTCCGCCGTGGTACGGCCGGGAGTTGCCGCTCCCGGCCGTACGCCTGCGGCGGCTACTCGATCTCGCGCATCATCTTCTCCATCGAACCGACCGCGAGCCGGGTCTGCGTCAGCTCGTCCAGGGTCTGCCGCTGCTCCTCCGCCGTGCGGCGCTGCAGCTCCACGGTGTCCTCCAGGAGCCGCGCGTACCTCGTGGCGAGCTCCTTGTACTGCTCCTCGCGCGCCGCCAGCATCCGGGCCCGCCAGGTGGCCGCGACCTGCCAGACGATCACGATCATCAGACCGAAGAACCCGGCCGCGCCCACGGCACCGACCAGGACCCCCAGTTCCTCGGCTCCTGCGGCGAGAGTCACCACGTACTCGTTCACTTCGCTTCCTCTTTCGCGGTCCGGCCGGCGGTCCGGTCGGGGTCGGTGGTCTCGGTGAGCGTCGCGGCCGCCTGCGCGACGACGCGCGGGGTGAGTTCGTAGAGGAACGGGGTGACGTCGTAGTACTTCATCGACTTGCCGTCCTCTCCGACCTCCAGCGTGCCGACGACCAGCCCCGCGGCTTCCAGCCGTTGCAGGTGCATGTGCAGCAGCGGACGGCCCATGCCGATCAGCCGGGCCAGCGCGCTGACGTAGTTCCGGCTCTCCAGGAGCGCCGCGACGATCCGCATGCGGTGCGGGTTGCCGAGTGCGGAGAGCACCTTGAGCAGCTCGTCGCCGGTCGGTGCCGGAGGTGGGGCCTCGGGCATCGCGGCCCCTTTCCGTCGTACCTGTCAGTGAAGGCTGACAGGGGGCGCGGAGACCTGTCAAAGATTCCTGACACATCTCGGGGACATCTCGGGGACGGATGAGGGACGGATGGGGGACGGATAAGGGATGTCTCGGGGGTGGGTCAGGGATATAAGATCCACCGCGCGGCATCGCGTGTCGGTCACCGTCCGGGTGAGGCATGGAGGCGCCGCGGAGATGCCCGTGGAGGCATTGACCCGTGTCAGTCGAGTTCAACCACACCATCGTTCTCTCCCGCGACCGGGAGCGGTCCGCGCACTTCCTCGCCGGAATCCTGGGCCTGGAGGTCGGCGAGCCGGCCGGAATGTTCCTGCCCGTGACGACCGCCAACGGCGTCACCCTCGATTTCGCCACCGTCGACATCGACATCCCCGTGCAGCACTACGCGTTCCTTGTCGCCGAGGACGACTTCGACGCGATCCTCGCCCGGCTCGTGGCGGACGGGGTTCCCGTCCAGGCCGACCCGCCCGGCCGGCACCCGCGCCGGATCAACCGCAACGACGGCGGTCGGGGCGTGTACTTCACCGACCCGTCCGGGCACGGCATGGAAGCCTTCACCCGCCCCTACGGGAGCGACCCGTCCTCGCCGTTGAACGGCGTCACGGAGGACGTGCCCGGGGCCCGCTGAACCGGCCCGTTGTCAGTCCCCCTCCGCATACTGGTGGCCTCAGGGAGCCGGATGTGCCGGATGTGAGGGGGATGGGGCGTGCGGACGGTGTACAGAGGTGAACTGCCGGTCGTCCAGGGGCGGTTCCACGTGGACAGCCGCCGGGACCCGTACGGCCCGGGGCCGTCGGAGGCCTGCGCCGGGCAGACCAACGGTCTGTGCGGCGCGGCCGTCCCGGGCTGTCTCCTGCTGGATACGGGGCCGTGCACCGGGAGGGTCGGCCTGACCGTCGAGGTGCACCGCGCGGCGCCGCCCCTCGACGACGGCTGGGAGGAGGTCGTGGAGGCGTCCTTCCGGCCGGTCTCCCCGTCGACGGCCGTCCTGCCCTGCGGACACGCGGCGCTGTGCGAGGTGGACCTGCCGCCGGCCGACCACCGGGTGCGCTACTGCGGGCGCGGCCTGGACCGGGGTGAGGCGGCCGACCTCCGCGCCACCGCGGCTGCCGGGCCCGTCGGTCACTACCTGCTCCAGTTCTGGCCGGCCCCGCCCGCCGCGGACCTGGTCGTCCGGCAGACCTCGCGCAGCGCCCGGGACCGGCACCGGTACGCCCGCGCGCTGCCCGCTCCCCGGTGCGGGGCGCCGACCGAGCGTGAGCGTGCCGAGGTCCGCTCCTGGGGCGGCCGACTGCCCAGCCGCCGGGTGCGCGAGGTCGGCGCCGACGCGCGCGGGCTCGTACCGCTGAACCGGGACCTCCTCGACGCCGTCGACGCGGCGTGTCCGGCCACGCAGCGAAGTCTCGCGCGGTGGGCGGCGCACCGTGCCCTCACCGCGGCGGGACTTGCCGACCTCGACTGGATCGCGGCCGCGCTGGCCGCGCTGGACCAGGGGGAGCCCCTGCCGGCCCCGTTCGACGACCCCTGCCAGGTCTGGGACCGCTTCTTCACCGACGAGCGCATAGCCGCCGCCGCACCGGACACGTCCACCGGCTGCCAGGGCAACCCCCTACGACGGACCATGGCCCTACCTGCGCTGCGCGCCGCCGCCGACCCGGACCCACTGCGCGCCGCACTCGGCGCCGTCTTCGCGGCGGCGGTCGCGTACGGCTCCGACTGTCCGGCGTTGTTCGCGGCGGCGCGGCGGGAGTTCCCGGTGCTGGGGCGGGCTGTGCCGCCGGGTTAGGGGTGTTGGTTGCCGGGGCGCGAGTTCGAGGTTGGCCGGATTTGTGTGCGGTGTTCGGTGCCGTCGTTGTGGTTGCGGTCGCGCATGGCTCCGACCGTTCGGCGTTGTTCGCGGTGGCGCGTCGGGAGTTCCCGGTGCTGGGGCGGGCTGTGCCGCCGAGCTGGGTGAAACAGTTGCCGGGTCCGGTCCCGGGCCGGAGCTGCCGCGTGCCGCGCTCAGTGGCGTCTTCACGGTCGCGGTCGCGCCGGCTCCGGGTGTTCGGCCCTGTTCGGGGTGACCTGCCGGAAGTTGCCGGTCCTCGGCCGGGCTACGCCGCCGGGCCCGCGGCACCGGTTGCCGGGTCCGGGTCCGGATCCGCGCTCGAGTTCGGGTCCGAGGCCGAGTCAGAGCCCTGGCCCGACCCAGGGCCGTGGCCGCGGTCACGGCGTGGCAGCAGCAGGGGGGTCGCCAAGAGCAGGACGCCCGCCAGGGCGACCGCCGTGCGTAGGCCGGTCAGGGACGCCAGGAGGCCCCACAGGGCGGTCAGTGCCGCGGTCGTCAGCTTGCCGCTGATCGTCCAGGCGGTCAGGGTGCGGGCGACCCGGTCCGGCGGGGCCAGTTCCAGTCGACGCGTGGCGAACACCGGGTTGTACACCCCCACCGAGGTGATCAGCGCGAACTCGACGGCCATCACCAGGACCAGCCCCGGCACACCCGGGCCGACGAAGGCCAGCCCCACCGGCCAGCACACGCGCAGCACCCCGCTGGTGACCAGCACCCGGTGCTCCCCGAAGCGCGCCACGAGCGGGCCGGCCAGCCGGGAGCCGATCAGGCCGCCGACGCACGGCACCGCGAAGGCGAGCCCGTACTGCCAGGGCGCGAAGCCCAGATCGCCCAGCATGAGGACGGCCAGCAGCGGCGCGGTCGCCATGATGAGGCCGTTGACCAGGACCGTGTTGAAGAACAGCGGACGCAGTCCGGGCGAGGTGAGGACGAACCGCCAGCCCTCCAGCAGGTCTCGGGACCGCATCCGGTCAGGGGCGGTGTGCTTCGGGAGCGGTTCCCCGCCGCCGATCGCACGGATGCCCAGTGCCGACAGCAGGTAGCTGACCGCGTCGACCGCCACCGTCACCACGGGGCCGAAGAGACCGATGGCGGCCCCGCCCACCGGCGGCCCGAACATCGTCGCGGTCCAACTCGTCGCCTCGAAGCGGCCGTTCGCGGTCAGCAGGTCCTCCCGCCGCACCAGCGACTTGAGACAGGAGCCGGCGGCCGCCCTGAACGTGATGTCGGCCGCGGCGACGACGACCGACACGACCAGCAACTGGGCGAAGCCGAGCCGCCCGAACGCGAACGCGACCGGCACGGTCAGCAGCACCGCGCACCGGATCAGATCCGTCGCGATCATGACCGGCCGCTTGCGCCGGAACTCCACCCACGGTCCCAGCGGCACCGCCACCACCGCGCCCACCGCGAGACCGGCCGCCGCCAGCGCCGCCACCTGGGCCGGCCCCGCGTCCAGCACCAGGACCGCGATCAGCGGGAAGGCGTCGAAGGCGAGCCGCGTACCGAAGGTGCTGACGGCGTACGCGGCCCACAGCCACCCGAACCGCCGCCCCAGCGACCTGCCGCCCGTCACACCCGATTCCGTCACGCCCGACATCCAACCGAGCGGACGCCCCCGGATCAAACAACCGACTGCCAAGCTCACACAACCGAACGTTGTGGCGCGAAGCCGGTGGGTCGGGCGTCCGACGCACCGGCTACCGCGCCAGCAGCCTCCGCAGCGCCCCCGTGACCTCCCCGGGCGCCTCCTCCGCCATGAAGTGCCCGCAGTCGACCGTGTCGTGCGACAGGTCCGGCGCCCAGGCACGCCACAACGCGGCGGCGTCGTAACCGAGGGCCGCGCCCCAGTCCTGCTGGAGCACGGTCACCGGCATCCGCAGCCGGCCGCCGCGCTCCCGGTCGGCCCGGTCGTGCTCGACGTCGATGCCGGCCGAGGCCCGGTAGTCGGCCACGATGGAGGGCACCGCCTCGCGGGACGCCTTGAGGTACGCGGCGCGGACGTCGGCGGGCAGAGCCCTCGGGTCGCGGGTCCAGACGTCGAGGAAGTGACCGAAGAACGCGTCCGGCGCGGCGCCGATGAGCTGCTCCGGCAGTCCCGGCGGCTGCGCCATCAGATACAGGTGGAAGCCGACCGCGGCCGTGGTGCCGTGCAGGACGTCCCACATGTCGAGGGTCGGCAGCACGTCCAGCGCGGCCAGGTGCGTCACCGCGTCCGGATGGTCGAGCCCGGCCCGTACCGCGACGAGCGCGCCCCGGTCGTGCCCCGCCAGCGCGAACCGCTCGTGCCCGAGTGCCCGGGCGAGGGCGACGACGTCGGCGGCCATGGTCCGCTTGGAGTAGGCGGTGCCGTCGGGATCGGACGGCTTGTCGCTGGCGCCGTAGCCGCGCAGGTCGGGGCAGATGACCGTGTGGTCGGCCGCGAGGTCGGCGGCGACGTGCCGCCACATCAGATGGGTCTGCGGGAAGCCGTGCAGCAGTATCACCGGGCTGCCGGAGCCGCCGACGGCCACCTGCAGGGCGACACCGTCGGCGACCGTGACGCGGTCGTGGGTGAAGTCGGGGATGGTCGGTGTCATGGCTGTGCCGTACCTCTCTTCTGTCGTACATCGCGGCACCTGTCGTACGTCGTGTCTTCCGACGTACGTCGTGCCGGTGACTGCCTCCGAGCCTGCCGGGCCCGGATCAGCAACCGATCAGCACGCGTACCGTGGTGCTCGCACGGGCGGGGCGGATCGGAACGGACGGAACATGGACGCGGTCACGTTCGGTGTGCTCGGACCGGTCACGGCCGAGCGCGGCGGCGACCCGCTCGCCCTCAAGGGCCCCCGGCACCGCGCCGTACTGGCCCGCCTGGTCCTGGCCCGCCGGCGGACCGTCCCCGTCGCCCGCCTGGTCGAGGACCTGTGGGAGGCACCCCCGCCGCGGGCCGTGGGAGCGGTGCGCACCTTCGTCGGGGACCTGCGCCGCGCCCTGGAACCCGACCGCCCGCCACGCACCCCGGCCCGGCTGCTGGTCACCGAAGGCCCCGGGTACGCCCTGCGCGCCGCACCCGACGCCGTGGACGCCTGGCGCTTCGAGACGGCCGTCACCGAGGCCGACCGGGGACCCACCGCGCAGGCCCCGGGGCGGCTCCGGGCGGCGTTGGAGGAGTGGCGGGGTCCCGCGTACGCCGAGTTCAGCGGGGCGGAGTGGGCCCGCGGCGAGCGCTCCCGGCTCACCGAACTGCGGCTGCGCGCCGTGGAACGCCGGGCGGAACTGCTCGTGGACCTCGGCCGGGCCGCCGAGGCCGTCCCCGACCTGGACGCCCACCTCACCGGGCACCCCTGGCGCGAGGAGGCCTGGCGCCTGCTCGCCCTGGCCCTGTACCGGACCGGCCGTCAGGGGGACGCCCTCGCCGTGCTGCGCCGGGCCCGTGGCCGGCTGGCCGGACATCTCGGCCTCGACCCCGGCCCCCGGCTGCGCCGCCTGGAGGCCCGGATCCTCGCCCAGGACCCGGAACTGGACCCGCCCGGTGAACCGGCGGACGCGGCGGCCCGGTTGTGGGCGGCGGCGACCGAGGCGTACGACCGCACCGTCGCCGCCGGCGCGCACGCCCGTCTGGAGTCGACCGTCGGCCTGCTGCGCACCCTCGCGGTCACCGGCGGCGGCGGTCTCGAGGCTGCCCGGGAGCACCGGACGGCGGCGATCGCGGCGGCCGAGGAGACGGGCGACGCGGAGCTGACCGCCCGGGTGATCGGCGCCTACGACGTCCCCGCCAACTGGACCCGCAGCGACGACCCCGAACGCGCCCGCCGGATCGTCGAGGCGGCCGAACGCACCCTCGCCGCCCTGCCCCGGGACGCCACCGGCGACGCCGCACGCTGCCGCCTGCTGGCCACCGTCGCACTGGAGTCCCGGGGCGTACGGTCCGAGCGCGGGCCGCGCGCGGCGGCCGAGGCCGAGCGCATCGCCCGCCGCCTGGACGACCCCGCGCTGCTCGCCTTCGCCCTCAACGGCGTCTTCATGCAGTCCTGTACCAGAGCCGGACTGGCCCCGCGCCGCGACGCCCTCGGCGCCGAACTCGTCGCCCTCGGTACCCGGCACGGCCTGGTCAACCACACCGTCCTCGGCCACCTGATCCGCCTCCAGGCCCGCTCGGCCCTCGCCGACCTCACCGCCGCCGACGAGCAGGCCACGGCCGTGGACCGCCTGGCCGCACGGCACGACCGGCCGTTGGTGGCCGTCTTCACCGACTGGTACCGGGCCCTGCGTCTGGCCGCCACGGGCAGCCCGTACGACACCGCGGCGGCCGCCTACCGCTCCGCCGCCACCCGGCTCGACGGCGCGGGCATGCCCGGCCTCGAACGAGGACTGCTGCCCCTCGCCCTGCTCGGCCTGCGCCTTGCCCACGGCCGGCCGGCCGACGTGGACCCGGGCGCGGACTGGGGGCCGTACCGCCCGTGGGCCGAGCCGTTCGCCCTCCTCGCCGACGGCCGCACCGCCGAGGCCCGGACGGCACTCGCCGCCCTGACGCAGCCGCCGCCCGACCTCCTGTACGAGGCACTGTGCTGCGCCGAGGCCGCGCTCGCCCTCCGACTCGGCGACCGCGCGGCCCTGGAGCGCACCCACGAACGGCTGCTGCCCGCGTCCGGCGAACTCGCGGGCGCGGGCAGCGGACTGCTCACCTTCGGGCCGGTCGACGACTGGCTCGCGGCGATCAGGCGGGCGCCGGCGTCAGGGGGATCGGCGTGAACATCGCGGGTTCCTCGTCGGGGGTCAGCGCGGTGGGGCCGTACACCCAGTCCGTGAAGCCGTAGTCGTGGACGTCCCGCTCCCGCAGGACCGCGTTGCGCCGCAGTCGCCGCTCGCCGTCCAGGTGCCACAGTTCGCCCCAGGCACGGGCGGTGGACTGCACCCGTCGGCAGTGCTCCACGCGCACCGCCTCGTACGAGGCGAGCACCGCGTCCCAGTCAGGGCCGGCCGCGGACGCGTGCCGGGCCACGTGCCGGGCGAGCACCCAGCCGTCCTCGATCGCCATGACCGCGCCCTGCGCCATGTACTGGAGTGGGGGGGTGCGCGGCGTCGCCGAGCAGCGCGATCCGGCCGTGCACCCAGGTCTCGACGGGGTCCCGGTCGAGCATCTGCCACCAGCGGTCCCGCCACATCAGCGGGATGCCCTTGCGGACCGTGTCGCAGGTGGCGTCGAAGGCCGCGTCCAGCTCGTCCGGCGTGCCCCAGTCCTCCTGTCCGGCCAGCGCCTTGGGCGACTCGAACACGGCGACCTGGTTGAACATCACCCCGCCGCGCAGCGCGTACTGCACGAAGTGGCAGCGCGGGCCGACGTAGACGGTGACGTCCTTCTCCGCGACGCCGTTGCCGCGCACCTCGTCGATCGGGACGGCCGCGCGGTAGGCGACGTAGCCGGAGCTGACCACGTCGTCGCCGACCAGTTGCCGGCGGGCCACCGAGTGCAGCCCGTCGGCGGCGATCACGAGCGGCGCCTCCTCGGTGCGGCCGTCCGCCAGACGCACCCGGGCACCCCCGTCGGTGTGCTCGTAGGCCACCACCGCGCGGTCGGTCAGCAGCTCGACACCGGCGGCGCGGCAGGCGCGCAGGAAGAGGCCGTGCAGGTCGCTGCGGTGGATGACCAGGTACGGGAAGCCGTAGTGCCGCTCCAGATCCCGCAGGTCGAGCCGGGTCAGCCGGCCTGCGGCAGGAAGTCGCCGCGCCGCATCGCGACCGGATCGCCGCCGACGACCGTCCACACGCCCGCGCCCTCGACGACGAAGCGGAACGCGTGCTGGGTGTGCCGGTGTTCGGGCGCGTCCTCGCCCGGCATCAGGTACTGGACGGCCGCCCAGAGGGTGGGTGTGGCGAACGGGCGTCCGCCCAGCGAGGGGTTGGCCGGCGCGATGGCCCGGCGCTCACCTCCGCGCCCGACCGGCACGATGTCACCGGCCCGCGCGGTCAGCTCGCGCAGCCGCTCCCAGCGCCACAGGTGCGGTACGGCGCGGGAGCGCGGGTGGGAGGGCATGAGGTCGCCGATCTCGGTCCACAGCGGGACGAGCAGCTCCTGTTCGAACCCCCGGTACAGCTCCTCCAGCGCCGGGGTGACCTCGGGCTGGTCGGCCGCGGAGACGGCGTGGAGGCGGACGGGGGAGCTGTCGGTGCCGGGGGAGGAGCCGGTGGCGGGGTCCGGGGAGTCGGTCTCTGCGGTGAGGGAGGAAGTCACCGCTTCAGCGTGCGTCCCGTCCACAAGGCGGACATGTAGATTCTGGAGTGCAGAATCGAACGCGAAGGTCCGGAGGCCGCCCCGTGGACAAGCCGCTCAAGAACCCGCCGGCGTACGCCATCGCCAGCGTCGACCACGCCCTGCGCGCCGCCACGATGCTCCAGCTGGAGGGCGCGCTGACCGTCTCGGAGATCGCCGAGCGGCTGGGCGTGGCCCGCTCGACCGCCCACCGGCTGCTGGCCATGCTCGTCTACCGGGACTTCGCCGTACGGGACGACCACCGCGTCTACCACGCCGGACCCGTCCTGGAGCTGGCCGCGCACTCCCGCTCCCAGGTCTCCCTGCTGCGCGCCGCCGCGCTGCCCCACCTGCGCCGGCTCGTGGACCTCCTGGACGAGACGGCGAACCTGACCATCCGCACCCGCGACACCGCCCGTTTCATCGCGAGCGAGGAGTGCGCGCGGGCGCTGCGCGTCGGCTCCCGCGAGGGCATGGTCTTCCCCGCCCACCGCACGACGGCCGGCCTGCTGCTGCTCGCCGAACTGACCGACGGGGAACTGGCCGACGTGTTCGCGCCCGAGCGCTACCGCGACCGGCCCGGCGACCGCCCCGACCTCGGCGCGCTGCGCACCGAACTGGACCGCGTCGCCCGCAGCGGCTTCGCCGTGAACCGGGAACGCTCCGAGCGGGGCCTGGTCGCCGTCGGCGTCCCGGTGCGCGACGAGAACGGCAGGGCCGTGGCGGGCCTGTCGGTGTCGATGCCGAGCGTGCGCTACGACCCGCGCGGCCTGCGCTCCCTGGTCGCGACGCTCGAAGCGGCCGCGCGGGCCCTGGAGGCGGATCTCGCGGCGGGACGCTGACGCACGGACCGCCGAGGCCTCGCGGCCCGCCGTGGGCCGGTTGCCCGGATCCGCGTCGGGTACCCGGTGCGCATGAAGTGGCAGCAGGTGCAGGACGGTCCGTCCGCGGTGTACGTGGTGGTGCTGGACGCCGGCGAGGACGCGGTCGCCGAACTCGGCGCCTTCGCCCGCGACCGGTCGCTCGGAGCGTCCCAGGTGACCGCCGTGGGCGCCTTCTCCGAGGCGGTCGTCGGCTGGTTCGACCGGCGGGCGAAGGTCTACCGGCGCATCCCGGTGGAGGAACAGTGCGAGGTCCTGTCCCTGATCGGCGACGTCGCCGTCGCCGACCACGGACCCACCCCGCACCTGCACGCCGTACTCGGCCTCTCCGACGGCTCCACCCGCGGAGGGCACCTGCTGTCCGGCCGGGTCTGGCCGACGCTGGAGGTCGTCGTGCGGGACAGCCCGGCCGAACTGGCCAAGACCCACCACCCCGACATCGGCCTGGCCCTGATCGACCCGGGCCGTACGGAACCCCGTAGCGACACCCGGGAGGCGCGATCATGACACGGCGCATCCGAGACGTGATGTCACCGGCCGCGGTGGCCGTCGAGCCCATGACGACGGTGGCGCGGGCCGCCCGGCTGATGCGGGAGGAGAACGTCGGCGACGTCCTGGTGACCTACGACTGCGACCTGTTCGGCGTGCTCACCGACCGCGACATCGTGATCCGCGGCGTCGCCGACGGCCGGGACCCCGACGAGACCACGGTCGGCGCGGTGTGCACGCCCCCGCCCGTCGTCACGCTCGATCCCGACGACACCACCGACCACGCCGCCGAACTGATGCGGCACCACGCCGTACGCCGGCTCCCCGTCGTCGAGCACGGCGGCGTCCCGGTCGGCGTGGTCACCCTCGGCGACCTCGCCACCGCCGACGACCCGCACTCCGCCTTGGCGGACATCAGCCGGGCCGCACCCGACCACTGACGTACCCCGGCGCCGGGACGCGACGGCACGGCGCCGGGCAGGGACGGAGGAAGCGACATGGCCCCCCTGGCACGAACCCCCGCGGCGGGCACGGGGGAGGACCGCCGCGCCACCGCCCGCACCGCGCGGCTGCGCAGCCGGATCCCGGAACCCGACGAGGAACCCGACCTGCTCGGCCAGTACCTGACCCAGATCGGCGCCACCCCACTGCTGACCGCCGAGGACGAGGTACGGCTGGCCGTACGCATCGAGGCCGGCGTCCGGGCCAGGGAGGAACTGGAGTCGGCCGACACCGGCGAACCGGCCCCCACGCCCGGAACGCGCCGCGCGCTGGAGGAGACCGTCCACGACGGCCGGGCGGCCAAGGACCACATGGTGCGGGCCAACCTGCGGCTCGTCGTGTCGATGGCCAAGCGCCACGCCCACCGCGGGCTGCCCCTCCTGGACGTCATCCAGGAGGGCAACCTCGGGCTGATCCGGGCCGTGGAGAAGTTCGACCACTCCAAGGGATTCAAGTTCTCCACGTACGCCACCTGGTGGATCCGCCAGGCCATCGAACGGGGCCTGGCGACGCACGCGCGCACGGTGCGGCTGCCGGTGCACGTCGTGGAGCAGCTCCAGAAGCTCGCCAAGGTCGAACGCAAGCTCCGCGGAGGGCTCGACCGCGAGCCCACCACCGAGGAGGTCGCCGCCGAGAGCGGCATCGACGTCGACAAGGTCGTCTGGCTGCGCCGGGTGGGGCGGGACGCGGTCAGCCTGGACACCCCGGTGGACGAGACCGGCGAGACCGTCGTCGGCGACCTCATCCCGGACACCGAGGTGCTGCGGGCCCCGGAGGTCGCCGAGTTCCAGGCGCTGGCGGCGGAGCTGCGGGAGGCCGTCGGCACCCTCGCACCCCGCGAGGCCCTGATCCTCAGCCTCCGCTACGGCCTGCACGACGGCCGCCCCCGCACCCTGCACCAGGTGGCCCAGCACGTGGGCCTCACCCGGGAACGCGTCCGCCAGCTGGAGAAGGCCTCGCTGGCCCATCTGCGCGCCCCCGAGACCCGGGACCGCCTGCTGGACTGGGCGAGCTGACCACACCGGTGCGCGGGCCGGACGCGCGGCCGGGTTGCCCTGGCCGCGTCCCGGAAACAACCTGACGGAGAACCCGTACGCGCTTCCCGTCCCCTCCCGCCCGCCCGAGGAGCACCGGTGAACGTCTCCCTCAGCGTCTGGCTGCTCACCGTCGCGGGCCTGTGCGTCCTCATCGCCGCCGACTTCTTCATCGGCCGCAAGCCGCACGACGTGTCGATCCGGGAGGCCGGGATCTGGACCGCCGTCTGGGTGGTCCTGGCCTGCCTGTTCGGTGTGGGGCTGATCCTGGTCGGCGGCGGCGGGCCGGGCGGCGAGTTCTTCGCCGGCTACATCACGGAGAAGTCGCTCAGCGTCGACAACCTCTTCGTCTTCGTCCTGATCATGGCGAAGTTCGCGGTGCCCTCGCAGTACCAGCAGCGGGTGCTGATGGTCGGCGTCCTCGTGGCCCTGGTGCTGCGCGCCGCGTTCATCGCGGCCGGCGCGGCGATCATCTCCGCATTCTCCTGGGTGTTCTACATCTTCGGCGCCTTCCTCATCTGGACCGCGTGGAAGCTGATCCAGGACGCCCGCAAGGGGGGGACCGCCGACAAGCACGAGGAGTACGAGGAGAACAAGCTGCTGAAGTCGATCGAGCGCCGCTTCGGTGTCGCCGACCGCTACCACGGCACCAAGCTGTGGGTGGAGGAGAACGGCCGGCGGGTCATGACGCCGATGCTGGTCGTGATGCTCGCCATCGGCTTCACCGACATCCTGTTCGCCCTGGACTCCATCCCCGCCATCTACGGGCTGACCCAGGATCCGTACATCGTGTTCACGGCCAACGCCTTCGCCCTGATGGGCCTGCGCCAGCTGTACTTCCTCATCGGCGGCCTGCTGAAGAAGCTGGTCCACCTCTCCTACGGGCTGTCGGTCATCCTCGGCTTCATCGGCGTCAAGCTGGTGCTGCACGCCCTGCACGAGTCCGGCGTGCACGTCCCCGAGATCAGCATCCCGTTCTCGCTCGGCTTCATCGTGCTCGTCCTCGCCATCACCACGGCGACGAGCCTGTGGGCCGCGAAGCGGCAGGAGCAGGAGTGACGGGCGTCCGCTCGGCGAGCTCCTGGGTGCCGAGGACCGTGAGCAGGGCGAGCCGTTCGGCGTCGGCGGTGTCCGGTTCGGCCGTGTAGACCATGATCCGCAGATCGTGGCCCGCCACACCCAGCACGTCGCAGTCCAGGGTGACCGGCCCGACCCGCGGATGCTCGACGGTCTTGCGGGCGGCGGCGTGATGTCCGACCGCGCCCGCCTCCCACAGCTTGGCGAACCGTGCGCTGCGGGCGCGCAGTTCCGCGACCAGCCGGGCGAGCCGGCGGTCGGCGGGATAGCGGCCGGTGGTCGCGCGCAGGTCCGAGACGAGCGCCGCCTCGAACACCCGGCGCTCCTCCGGCGAGTACCGCGCCCGGCCGCCCGGACCGACGAAGTTGCGCCACACACCGTTGCGTTCCGCGCCGCGCCACCGCGAGGCGTCGCCCATCAGCGCGGCGTACGGCGGGTTGGCGAGCAGCAGAGTCCAGGCCGCGTCGTACACCGCCACGGGAGTGCCGGCCAACCGGTCGAGCAGCCGGTGCACACTCGGCGGGATGTACGCCGGCACCGCCTCGGGCCCCGGCGGCACCAGGCCGGCCAGCCGGAACAGATGGGCGCGCTCCCCGGGCGGCAGCCGCAACGCCCGGACGAGCGCCTCGACGACCTGCGCCGACGGGTGGGCGGCCCGGCCCTGTTCCAGGCGGGTGACGTAGTCGACGGAGATACCGGCCAGCAGCGCCAGTTCCTCGCGCCGCAGACCGGCCGCGCGCCGGTGACCGCCCGCCGGCAGTCCGGCCGCCTCCGGGGAGACCCGGTCCCTGCGCAGCCGCAGCGCCCGCCCGAACTCCGTCGCCGTCATGCCCCCAGTGAACACGGCCGGCGTCCGGTCGTGAGTGGAACCCAGGGACCAAGAACACCAGAAAACAGGC